>CAMHBN010000112.1 GCA_946183385.1 uncultured Ruminococcus sp. | reverse complement strand
AGCCTGACTCGAACGAGCAGGTGAAGTAGTCGCCGTTGCTGTCGGGCTGAACTGTCGGGTTTGCGGGAGTTGTCTGCTGAGGCTGAGTGGTTGTCACGGGAGCCTGAGTAGCCTGCGTGGTGGGAGCCTGCTTGCCTGCCCAGAGGATAGAGCTGTCGTTGATGACGGACATCATCGTATTGAGCACGGGCTCGGAAGCGGAGTACCACGAATTAGCCGACCTGTTGAGGTAGCCGTGCGACTCGCCGCCGTTGCCTCCCTCGACGTTGTTGTCCCAGAGTATGCAGGGTATGCCAGCCTTCTTTGCGGCAGTGATGTAGTCCTTCGCCCACGCCTGACGTGCGCTGAGGTTATTGAAGTTGGAAGCGCTGAATTCTCCGATGACTACGGGGATATTCTTCTGGTCCTCGAGCTGCTTGAGGTTGTTGAAGAAGCTTGTGATAGCTCCTGTATAGTCCTCACCCCAGCCGCTCTTGCCGGGATAGTTGTGGTTAGCCTTGTCGTCATCTGCCATAGTGAAGTAGTACGGCAGGTAGGCGTGTACCGAATAAGCCATATTGCCGCCGCCCGACGGGAAAGTGACAGCCCTGATAGCGTCCATATCGGACGAAGCGCAGTAGCCGGGGAGCATCAGCAGACGCTCCTTGTTGGCGGCAGAGCCCTGTCCGCGTACCGTCTCGACGAACTTGGCATTGAGCTTGTTGATGTAGTTCCATGTATAGCCGTTGTCGCCGCTGCCGTTGCCCCATTCGCTGACGGACGGGTTGCCTGTCTGACGCGGCTCGTTCATGCCCTCGAATACGAGGTGCTGGTCGTAGTCCTTGAATGTCGTCGCCACCTGCTTCCAGATAGCTGTGAGCTTCGCCTCGGCGGTCTTGTAGGAGTTGTCATTGAACTGCGCGACGTTTACCCACTCCTCGTGGTGCACGTTGAGGATAACGTACATATCGTCCTTGATGCAGTAGTCAACGACCTCCTTGACACGCGCCATCCATGCGCTGTCGATGTTGTTGCTGCCGTCGAGGTGAGGATACCATGTAGTAGGTATTCTTACCGTGTTGAAGCCCTTTTTCTTTACTGTGTCGATCATTGCCTGAGTTGTCTTGGGGTTGCCCCAGCTTATCTCGGTATTGAGACCGTAGTTGCCGTTGCCGCCCGTTGCGTCGAGGCTGTTGCCTATATTCCAGCCTATCTTCATTTCACGTGTGATGTCAAAGGCGCTCATGCCGCTTGCAGCCTCTGCTTCGGTCACGTTTTCGATGAACGTGAAGCGGAAGCTTGTCAGCAGGCACGCAGCCGCCGCGGCGGTGCCTACCGCCCTTCTGATGAATGACTTCATCGTGATCTACCTCCTTTTTCGGATTCATGATGTATGGTAAAATCTCCCTGTTGCAGTATCTGCACATACTACGCTGATTATATTCTAACACAATGCAAAAATCAAGTCAATAATATTTGTGCAGTTTGTACACGCGGACGTGTAGAATTAATCCTGCGATTTTTAGGGAAATTTACTAATCGCAGGACTTAAATGCTGTTGATTTAACCGTTCGTGCAAAAAAAGAACGGGCAATATGCCCGTTCCGTTTATTTCGTCTTGGTCTTGTACATCAGCCATATAAACTCCAGCACGCCGATACCGATGAAGATGAACATCGTCTTCATGCTCGGCTTCTTGACTCTCACGCGCGTGATGAACGCAATGGCGATTATCAGCATCGCTCCGCCGTACACCGCGGGGAAGCAGCGCTCGCCGATGTCCTTGTGGAAGCTGTACAGCAGCGGCAGTATCAGCGACACGCTCGTCACGGGCAGACCCTCATAGACCTTGCGCACGTCGGCGGTCTTCTTCTGTCGCGACTCCTCGGTGACGTTGAAGTACGCGAGCCTGATGACCGCGCACAGCGGGAACAGTGCCAGCACGGGCACGTCCACCCAGCTGTCAAGTCCCACCGAATAGCCGATAACGGCAGGCAGCACGCCGAAGCATATCGCGTCGCAGAGCGAATCTATCTGTATTCCGAATTTCTTTTCGTCGTCGGTACGGTCCTTCTTGGTGCGGGCGATCTTGCCGTCGAACATATCGCACAGTCCCGATATCATAAGGCATATTATCGCATAAGTGGGACGCGGCTCGCCGCCGCAGAGCCCGCACGCGAGCATTATGCCGATTATGGACGAGACGAGGCTGATATACGTCAGAATGACCGTATAGTTGTAAAAACCTATCATTATTTCATCCTCTAAAAGGTCAGTTTATCCGTTCGGTATAAAGTGTGATACCAATGTAGATACTATTATAACATATCCGCTGAAAAACTGCAAGCTTTTTCGACTTATTTTTTCGGTAAAATCTGTGATGTGTCAGGAAGTCTTTTTCTTCGTGCGCGAAGTTGTCCTCTTAGCCGCAGAGGTCTTCTTTGCGGTCGCGGACTTCTTCACGCCTGCCGACTTCTTGGGAGCCGCGGCTTTTTTCGCGGTAGTCTTCGTCTTCGCGGCAGCGGACTTCTTCGCCGCTGACTTGGCTGTAGTCTTAGCCGCAGCTCTGTGCTCGCGGGCGTTCTTCATGCGCTTCTGCTTCTCGGACTTCTCCTCTATGCGCTTATATGCCTCCGCGTAGAAAAATTCCTGCGAGTTGACAGCCTCCCCGCCGTCCTTGCGCTCGGCGCGGACGTAGGAGCCGTCGCTCTGCATCTCGCGGGCTTTGACGTTATCGCTCATCAGCACGCGGAACATATCCCTTATGCGCTTTTTGAGGCGCTCGTCCTCAACGGGAGCTGCCACCTCAACGCGGCGGACAGTGTTCCTGCTCATCCAGTCGGCGCTGCCGAGGTATATCTTCTGCTCCTTGTTCTCGTTTCCGAAGATGAATATGCGGCTGTGCTCGAGGAAGCGTCCCACGATACTGCGCACCTTCACATTCTCGGTGAAGCCGGGGACTCCCGCCACGATACAGCACAAGCCTCTCACCACGAGCTCTATCCTTACGCCCGCACGGGAAGCCTCGACGAGCTTCTCGATGATGGCGCTGTCGTTGAGGGAGTTTACCTTCGCGGCTATGTAGCCGTCTCCGCCGCTTCTTGCGATATCTATCTGCTCGTCCATCATCGCGAGCACCTGCGGTCTCAGCGCGAGAGGCGACACGAGCAGCTTCCTCGGAGCCTCAACGAATGTGCCGTTTATCAGCGAATCGAACACTGCTTCCGCGTCGGCGGCGATGTCCCTGTCAGCGGTAAGAAGCATCATATCCGTGTACAGAGCGGCAGTTTTCTCGTTGTAGTTGCCCGTTCCGACCTGCGTCACGTAGTCGAAGCCGCCGCCGACCGCCTTTCTCGTGATGAGCAGGAGCTTCGAGTGAGCCTTGAACTCCTTCGGTCCGTAGTAGACCTTTATGCCCGCCTTTTGCAGCACCTTCGACCACTCGATATTGTTCGCCTCGTCGAAGCGCGCACGGAGCTCTATCATTACCGTGACGTCCTTGCCGTTCTCGGCAGCGGCGCACAGAGCGCTTACCACCTTGCTGTTGCGGGCGACGCGGTACAGCGTTATCTTTATGGATACGACCTTCGGGTCTGCCGCCGACTCCTCGAGCAGGCGGATAAACGAGGTCGTCATCGCCTCAAAGGGGTAGCTGAGGAGTATGTCCTTAGCCTTGACCTGCGCGAAGACGGGGCGGTTCTCCGCAAGCATAGCCGCCTTGCGGGGCGAAAGCTTGTGGTAGTGGTGCTTGGGGTCGTCGTCGAGGTCCTGTAACTGATACAGGTACGAAAGGTCGAGCGGTATATGCGAGTTGAACACGCGCCCGTTCTTCAGCTTCAGCTTCCTGCAGATGTAGTCGAGACCGTCGCGGCTGAATTCGTCGGTAATTTCGAGGCGCACGGGAGCGAGCTTGGTGCGCTTGAACACGAGCTCCTCGGAGCAGGCAGCCTTGTAAGTCTCGTAATTGATATCGGCGCTTCTCGTCACGCGCATAACGGCTCTGTCCTGAACCTTGTAGCCCTTGAACATCAGGTGCGCGAAGTGGAGAATGACCTCCTCCTCGAGGATAAAGCGCCTGCCGCCGTTTCCGAGAGGTATCATACGCTCCCTCTCCTTGCTGGTGGCGGGAATCATACCTATGGTCATGCCCTTTTTCGAGCCGAGCAGCACCGCCACATACAGCTCCTTGTTGCGAAGGAAGGGGAACGGCAGGGCGTCGTTGATGACGAGTCCCGATATGAACGGCTTTATCTCGCGCTTGAAGTAGAGCTCAAGGAAGCCGAGCTCCTCGGGCGAGGCGGTGTCGAAGCTGACGTGCTCGAAGCCGAACGGCGCGAGCTCCGCCATATTCCTGCGGTAAGCCTCCTCGACGGAGGGCTGCATTCTGCGGACAGCGGTGAATACGGCGTCGAGCTGTTCGGAAGCCGACATACCCGAATTCTTGTCGGTCTTGCCCTTTTTCTTTTTCTCTTTCTCGTCCTTTTCGTCCTCGGAGATAGAGCCTACGCGGACCATGAAGAATTCGTCGAGGTTGCTCTGATATATCGCCGAGAAGGAAATGCGCTCGAGCACGGGTGTCTCGGGACATACAGCCTCCTCGAGCACGCGCTTGTTGAATTTAAGCCATGAGAGCTCTCTGTTTTCGAGATATTCCATAACTGTCTCCATTCTGCTGATAGCATAATTTATGAAATAACGCACAACGGCGTCAACAATCTATACACAATTATTATATAACTTTATGGGTGATATGTCAAGGAATAATTGAGAGCTCAGAGTAGGGGCGGATATTATCCGCCCGCAGTTTTACCGATAAACCAACGGCAGCAAACTGTAGGGGCGCACATTGTGCGCCCTTGGATTCAATATCCGTATATTGCGGGCGAACAATGTTCGCCCCTACATTCGGTCGGATAGACGATTGGTCGTATGGGCTGCCTTTGGCAGTCCGCCAATATACCCCCCCGCGGCAACAATTTGTAGGGGACGCCGCCCTCGGCGTCCCGTGATTTTCGGTAAAGCCGCCAATTCCAAGAAAAATTCAAAAAACGCTTGACAAACGCGGCGGCATAGTGTATAATGTGTAAAGTGATTTTAGGTTACACCCCTTACGGGAGAATAAAAATGGCTAAGGAACTTAAATTCGTGATGCTCCTCGACTGCTACGGCGACCTGCTCACCGAGCACCAGCGCAGCGTGATGGAGCTGTATTACTGCGAGGATCTCTCGCTCGCCGAGATAGGCGCTCCCCTCGGGATAACGCGTCAGGCGGTGAGAAGCCTCATAAAGCGCACCGAGAGCATACTGCTCGGATACGAGGAGCGGCTCGGATTCGCCGAGAGGCTCGGAAAAATGCGCGAATGCTTCACCGCTATCGCCGACGAGGCAGAGCAGATACCCGACGAGGCGCTCAGAAACGCGATACTTTCACACGTCAGACGGAGCGAGGAGCTCCTCTGACATTACATACATTGAAGGAGGCTTGTCCCCATGGCATTTGAAGGACTTTCCGAGAAACTGAATAACGTATTCAAAAAGCTGAAATCAAGGGGAAAGCTCTCCGAGAGCGACGTCAACGAGGCAATGCGCGAGGTCAAGCTCGCACTCCTCGAAGCCGACGTAAGCTACAAGGTCGTAAAGGATTTCGTCAGGAAGGTCTCGGAGAGAGCCGTCGGCGAGGAAGTCCTCTCGAGCCTCACTCCTGCCCAGCAGGTAATAAAGATAGTCAACGACGAGCTCGTTGCCCTCATGGGAAACAGCAACGCAAGGATAAATTTCGCCTCGAAGCCGCCCACGGTCATCATGATGTGCGGACTTCAGGGCTCGGGTAAGACCACCCACGCCGCAAAGCTCGCGAAGATGCTGAAGAAGGAGGGTCACCGCCCCCTGCTCGCAGCCTGCGATATCTACCGTCCTGCCGCTATCAACCAGCTGCAGATAGTCGGTCAGAAGGCTGATGTCAAGGTGTTCGAGATGGGTCAGACAGACCCCGTCATCATCGCGCAGGAAGCTCTCAAGCACGCCAAGGACTACGGTCACGACGTGCTCATCATAGATACAGCGGGACGTCTCCACGTAGACGAGGCGCTCATGGACGAGCTCAAGAAGATAAAGGAGCTCACAACTCCCGACGAGATAATGCTCGTTGTCGATGCTATGACAGGTCAGGACGCCGTAAACGTTGCCAAGGCTTTCGATGAAGCCGTAGGTATCACGAGCGTGCTGATGTCGAAGCTCGATTCCGATACAAGAGGCGGTGCGGCGCTGTCCGTACTCGCGGTAACAGGTAAGCCTATCAAGTACGTCGGCATGGGCGAGAAGCTCGACGACTTCGAGCAGTTCCACCCCGAGCGTATGGCTTCGCG
>CAMHBN010000111.1 GCA_946183385.1 uncultured Ruminococcus sp. | reverse complement strand
CAGCATGAACAAATTCTACAGCGGTATGGGCGAGGTGCACTTCGCGAGCAAGGCGTTCTCCTGCAGGGAGATGTGCCGCATTGTCGCGAGCGAGGGTGACGGTCTCGACGCCGTTTCCATAGGCGAGCTCTACACCGCTGTAAAAGCGGGCTTCCAGATGGAAAAAGTCGGCTTCCACGGCAACAACAAGACCGACGAGGAGCTCAGATACTGCCTTGAGGTCGGCGTCGGACACATCATCGTGGACAATATCCCCGAGCTCCGCAGGCTTGAGGCTATCGCCAAGGATATGGGCAAAAAGCCGCATATCATGTTCCGTATCAAGCCGGGTATCGACGCTCACACGCACAAGGCTGTCATGACGGGACAGATAGACAGCAAGTTCGGCTTCGCGCTCGAGACTGGCGAGGCTTTCGAGGCTGTGAAAGAGGCTATAGCCTGCGAGAACGTCGAGTTCTACGGTGTTCACTGCCACATCGGCTCGCAGATATTCGACATCGAGCCGTTCGAGGCGGCAGCTAAGACCATGCTCGGCTTCATTGCTAAGGTGAAGAACGAGCTCGGCTACGAGATAAAGGGGCTCAACCTCGGCGGAGGCTTCGGTATCAAGTACCTCACAGAGCACGATCCCAAGCCGTTTGAGGAGTTCATCGAGCGCGTGTCAGCTGTCGTGAGAGAGCAGTGCGCGGCGCTCAATATTTCCCAGCCCAGAATGTACATCGAGCCTGGCAGGTCGATAGTTGGCTCGGCGGGTATCACGCTGTACACGGTCGGCGCGCGCAAGGAGATCCCAGATATCCGCACCTACGTCTCCATTGACGGCGGTATGCCAGATAATCCGCGCTATATCCTCTATGAGTCCGAGTACGAGGCTGTCGTTGCCAATAAGGCAGGCGAGCCGCGCGATGAGAAGGTCACCATCGCGGGAAGATGCTGCGAGAGCGGCGACCTCATCGGCGAGAATATGCCTCTCCAGCACGCTGAATCAGGCGATATACTGGCAGTTCTCGCGACGGGAGCGTATAACTTCTCGATGGCGATGACCTATAACAGGCTCCAGCGTCCCGCTGTTGTTTTCATCAAGGACGGAGAGAGCAGGATAGGCGTGAGACGTGAGTCTCTCGACGATATCATCAGGAACGATGTTTGATTACCTCGACGTACTGCTGGCATTTGCGCTGATAGCTCTTGTATTGTTCCTGCTGTACAAGATGTACCGCTCGGACAGGCAGTTTGAAGATTCACGCGAGAACGGGCAGTTCGCGCCGCTCATTTACAGCCATGAGAGTTCGTGGGACAGGCGCGAGCGTAATCAGCGGAAGATGAGAAAATACGGGCTCGTCGGCTGCATACTGCTTGCCCTCATCATCTATTCGGTGCTTCGTATGAACGGTACTATCGGCAGTATTCTATAACCATTAAAGGGTGGACTCTTGGTTGCTACCTTTAGCGGAAAATGTGGGCTACCGAGCTGGAAATTTACGGCTCATATATGGTAACTGCGAATCCGCCAGAGGGGGCTCCCCTCGTCTGCCCTTTTTTGTCCCTCTGTAAGGGGTGCGAAATCGGCTCTTTTTCAATGGAAAACCGTTGATTATCGGAAAAGTTTTTTTGAACTTTGTACAGCTGCACAAAATCGGGGCGGGGGAATTGGAAGATTTGACAGTAGGGGCGCACAGTGTGCGCCCGTGGTAATATGGCGATTCGGCGGGCGGATAATATCCGCCCCTACAATTGGTAGCCGAAAGCCGTTTTGTAATTCGCGGACGTCCTAAGGGCGCCCCTACGATTGGTCGCCGTTTGTTTGACGTGAAACGGCGGACGACCAGTGGTCGTCCCTACATTCTGACTTCTTGCTATCTTGATTAGTATTTGCTAACAACCGCTGAGCCTTAGCTTGTTTAATTCTTGACAAACTTTGTGAAAAGTAGTAAAATATAATATACATATAAGTATGAAAGGACGGATCTCTATGGGTTCAACACTTACTGAAAAAATATTAAAGGCACATCTCGTTGACGGCGAATACGTCAAGGGTCAGGAAATAGGCATCCGCATCGACCAGACCCTCACTCAGGACGCTACAGGCACTATGGCTTACCTCGAATTCGAGGCTATCGGTGTCCCGAGAGTCAAGACAGAGCGCTCCGTCGCTTACATCGACCATAACACCCTCCAGAGCGGCTTCGAGAACGCCGACGACCACCGCTTCATCGGAAGCGTAGCCAAGAAGCACGGTATCTACTTCTCGCGCCCCGGCAACGGTATCTGCCATCAGGTCCACCTTGAGAGATTCGGTATCCCCGGCAAGACCCTCATCGGCTCTGACAGCCATACTCCCACAGGCGGCGGTATCGGTATGATAGCTATCGGTGCGGGCGGTCTCGATGTCGCTGTTGCTATGGGCGGCGGCGCTTACTACATAACCTGCCCCAAGGTCGTAAAGGTAAACCTCACAGGCAAGCTCAGCCCGTGGGTGTCAGCGAAGGACGTTATCCTCGAAGTCCTCAGACGTCTCTCCGTTAAGGGCGGCGTTGGCAAGGTCATCGAGTACGTGGGCGAGGGCGTCAAGACCCTGTCCGTTCCCGAGCGTGCAACTATCACAAATATGGGCGCGGAGCTCGGCGCTACGACCTCTATCTTCCCCTCGGACGAGGTCACAAAGCAGTTCCTCAAGGCTCAGAAGCGCGAGGAGGTCTGGACTCCGCTCGCTGCCGATCCCGACGCCGTTTACGACGAGGAGCTCGATATCGACCTTGGCAAGCTCGTTCCTCTTGCCGCTTGTCCTCACTCTCCCGACAACGTTAAGAGCGTTGAGGAGATAGGCAAGCTCAAGATAGATCAGGTCTGCATTGGTTCATGTACGAATTCATCGCTCCTTGATATGCTCAAGGTTGCTCATATACTCAAGGGCAAGACTGTTCACCCCGATGTTTCGCTCGCTATAGCTCCCGGCTCGAAGCAGGTGCTCAATATGATGGCGCAGAACGGCGCGCTCTCCATCCTCATTGACGCAGGTGCGCGTATCCTCGAATCTGCGTGCGGTCCGTGCATCGGTATGGGTCAGTCGCCCAATTCCAAGGGCATTTCTCTCCGTACTTTCAACAGAAACTTCGAGGGACGCTCGGGAACAAAGGACGGTCAGATCTACCTCGTATCGCCCGAAATGGCGGCTATCTCCGCTGTCACAGGCTTCCTCACAGACCCGCGCGAGATTGGCGAGATGCCTGATTTCAAGCTCCCCGAGGAGTTCACCATCAACGACAATATGGTAGTTCCGCCCGCTCCCGTTGAGGAGATGGACAGCGTGGAGATACTCCGCGGACCCAACATCAAGCCCTATCCCGATACTACGCCGCTCCTCGAGACTATCGACGCGCCCGTATCGCTCAAGGTAGGCGACAATATCACCACCGACCACATCATGCCCGCAGGTGCGAAGATACTGCCCCTGCGCTCGAATATACCGAAAATTAGCCAGTTCTGCTTCGCTGTTTGCGATGAGAGCTTCCCCGAGAGAGCCAAGTCGCTCGGCAAGAGCATTATCGTCGGCGGCTCCAACTACGGTCAGGGCTCGTCGCGTGAGCACGCTGCTCTCGCTCCGCTCTACCTTGGTGTTAAGGCTGTGCTCGTGAAGTCGTTCGCTCGTATCCACAGAGCTAACCTCATCAACGCGGGCATTCTCCCGCTCACATTCGTGAACGAGGCTGACTACGATAAAATTGCTGAGGGCGATAACCTCGTTCTCGCTGACGTGAGAAAGGCTGTTGCCGAGGGCAGGACAGAGCTCACTGTCGTAAACAAGACCAACGGTGCCGAGATACCCGTTCTCTGCGAGCTCTCGGGTCGTACCAAGGACATCATGCTCGCGGGCGGTCTGCTCGACTATACACGCGAATCAATGAAGTAAGCGGGAGCTCCCGCAGGAATAGTTCGGGGAGGTGTGCGCTTGTCAAATATCGGAATCAGATTTGAAAACGACCGTATCTACAAAAACGGCAGCTTCCCCGATATGAAGTCGGAGACGATAACTGCTCTCGATGAGCCCGCAGAGGTGAAGAGAAGAGAGCACTACAGCGTTGCTGACAACACCGTCAGCGCATCGACTATGGGTGCTGTGCTCCGCTTTGCGGAGGATAAGCGCGTTATCGCTCTCAATTTCGCAAATGCTATGTATGCGGGAGGAGGCTACGTACTCGGCGGCAATGCTCAGGAGGAAAGCCTGTGCAGAGCCTCGCTCCTGTACTACACCTTGAAGAAACAGAAAAAATACTATTGGGGCAACCGTCTCCACGTTCTTCCCGACTATAAGGACACGATGATATATTCCGAAAATGTGCCCGTAATACGTGACGACGCCGGCAGACTGCTCCCGAAGCAGCCGGAGTGCGGGTTCATTACCTGTCCCGCCGTCAACCGCAGCTTTGCGAAGTTCATGATGCCGCAGAAGCGCATCGACCGCATAATGCGCAGACGGATAAAGCGTATCGTCGCTCTCGGTGTGGTCAAGAAGCCTGATGTCCTCGTGCTCGGAGCCTTCGGCTGCGGTATGTTCGGGAATAAGCGCGAAAAGGTGCTCCCTGTGTTTGAAGAGATGATAAACAGATACGTCCCCGACGATATCAAGGTAGTTTTCGCTATCCCCTGAGAGGTGAGAGGCTTTGGATAAAAACGGTATCACAGGTTCGCTGTCGTTCATGGCGTTTTTGATGGTGCTCCTGTTTGTTTTCTGGTGCCTTAACATCTATCGGCATATCCGCGCGGGCGGCTGGAAGGGCTTCACCGCGGCAGTGGATGTCGTCGGTGCGCTCATTATCGCGGGGCTGACTGTTGCGGTCGCTCTGCCGCTGTTTAAATGATATGAAGACTACACTTAAAGGCCGGAGAAGGTATATGCCGGGAGGCGTATACGCGGCGATAATGTCTTTGGTTGCATGGTTTGGCGTAATGCCGTTTTTCGGTTCGTACCTGTCCGAATTCTTCAGTGGCATAAATTCACTGTTTCTGATAATCGCGATTATAGTGGTGTATCTTCTGTTCTTCTTGGTCGGGAAAAAGCTTCATGACCTGACGCAGAGGTTCTACGAGCGGTTCAACCTGACTGCGAACCATTCGGAGATACTTGCCGATTTCACCGAGATTGGCTCTATGTTTGCAGTGCTCGCGACGTTCTTCATAGTCGTGTCGATATACGAGAAAATGAGAGGCTGAGAAAACCATGCTTGCAACGATAATGATGAGATATCACAGATACCGCAGCTGGACAGTCAAGGACTTCGTTATAGTCGGCTGTGCGGCGGTGCTGTATCTGGTGCTGAAGTTTACGCTCCCCAAGATATTCAAGGAGATGGAAGCAAAAATGCTCGACAGGATTTCGTTGGGCATTGCTATAGTCGCGATGCTGGCTCTTGTGTTTGCAATATGATACCCGCTGTGTGCGGACAAAAATAATTATGGAGGTCTGAACTATGGCAAAAATTACTATGAAAACTCCCCTCGTCGAGATGGACGGCGACGAGATGACACGTATCCTCTGGCAGTGGATAAAGGAAACTCTCCTTGAACCCTACGTGGAGCTCAACACCGAGTACTACGACCTCGGGCTCAAGCACCGCGAGGAGACAAAGGATCAGGTAACGCTTGATTCCGCGGAGGCTACTAAGAAGTATGGCGTGGCTGTAAAGTGCGCGACTATCACTCCCAATGCGGCAAGAATGCCCGAGTATAACCTCACGCAGATGTGGAAGTCGCCCAACGGCACTATCCGTGCGGCTCTCGACGGTACGGTGTTCAGAACTCCCATCATCGTCAAGGGTATCGAGCCCTATATCCCTACATGGACCAAGCCCATCACAATTGCCCGTCACGCTTACGGAGACGTTTACAAGAACACCGAGATGCGCGTATCCAAGGGCAGCAAGGCTGAGCTCGTTGTCACCGACGAGAACGGCAACGAGACCCGCGAGCTCATCCACGAGTTCACCAAGTGCGACGGTATCATTCAGGGACTCCACAACCTCGACGCCTCTATCGCAGGCTTTGCGAGAGCCTGCCTCAACTACGGTCTCGACCTCAAGCAGGACGTGTGGTTCGCTTCCAAGGACACTATTTCCAAGAAGTATGACCACCGCTTCAAGGACATCTTCCAGGAGATATACGATAACGAGTACAAGGACAAGTACGAGGCTGCGGGCATCGAATACTTCTACACCCTCATCGACGACGCCGTAGCACGCGTTATCCGCTCCAACGGCGGCTATATATGGGCGTGCAAGAACTACGACGGCGATGTTATGTCCGATATGGTATCGACCGCTTACGGCAGTCTCGCGATGATGACCTCCGTGCTCGTTTCTCCCGACGGCATCTATGAGTACGAGGCTGCTCACGGTACCGTT
>CAMHBN010000110.1 GCA_946183385.1 uncultured Ruminococcus sp. | reverse complement strand
CCGCGCTGTGCACGGCGTACACGTCTATCCCCGCTATGACCGACGCCTCACGGGCGTTTGCGGCAGGCACGAATACGCTCTTCATGCCCTTTTCGCGTGCGAGCATCACCATCGGGAGCACGCCGTTCACGCGGCGGACATCGCCGTTGAGCGAGAGCTCGCCTATGAAGGCGGCATCCTCGGGGACATCGTCTACCATTCGCATTGCGCGGAGTATAGCCATAAATATGGCAAGGTCATGCACCGAGCCGCTCTTCTTCATATCGGCGGGCGCGAGGTTGACCATCACCGAAGCCACGGGGAAGTTTATCCCGCACGACCTCATCGCCGCGCGTATCCTGTCACGGCTCTCCTTTATGACGGTGTCGGTCAGTCCGTCTATCTCGAAATAGGGCTGTCCGCGGCTGATGTCTATCTCGACATCGACGGGGAAGGCGTTCAGCCCGAAAAGTCCAAGGCTTGATACTTTAGCAAACAAGGTCTTACCTCCTGTCGTTACTGGATGTCGAAGGGCTCGTCCGAATAGCCCGCATCGGGGATGAACATCTCGCCGTCGGGGAGCTCCGGTGCCGCCATAGTCACGGGGACAGGCGCGGCGGAGGTATCAAGGGAGACGTCCTCCATCACGGGTTCGGGAGCTTCAATGCCTGTCATTTCGGGCAGAACGGGTGCAGAGCGGAGCTCCGCCGCAGGCTCGGGAGCTATCCTCTTGTCCTCGGGAGCGGTGCGGTACTCCGATATATAGCGCGAGGTGTAGGTCGGGTGCTCCATAGCCTCGGTGTAGTGCAGATTGAAATGCGGCCAGCCCTCAGTATTTACAAGCTGATTGTAGTCGGCACAGACCTTGAAGCACGAACGCGTCAGAACTGTGCCCACAACGCCGATGATGAAGGTTATCACGTCAATAGCCGAGTGGTCGAAGAAGGTCGCGACGACGAGCAGTGCATACCAGATAAATATCACAATATGCAGGCGCTTCCATCTGAAGAAGGCAAAGAATGACGCAGCGGTGATCATCAGAAGCTCCGCCGTCTGTACAAAGAGATAGGGAATGCTCGTGGAATCACTGAAAAGCGACGGTATCCACGATATCATCGGCAGCGGAACGCCGCAGTAGGTTATGATGAGCAGTATGAACGAAACGCCCGCTGTATACGCGAACACGTTGCGCGAGAATTCGTCTATTTCCGTCTTGCGTCCCGCGCATACCGCGTAGTGACCGTGGTCGGGCTTTTCCTCGTATTTCGGGTTTGCCACGCTGCTCCCTCCCCTCGTTTTTGTGTATTGGTTATATTATACCACCATTTCAGGAAAATGTAAACATTTATAATGTTTTTTTCGCGGTCAACGCAATGTAGGGAACGCCGCCCTCGGCGTTCCGCGCCTTACAAAGCAACTTACAGTAATTAAATGCAGGGGCGCACATTGTGCGCCCGTGCATCCCGAAACGTCTACCGATTACGTAATTGCGGGCGCATGGAATGCGCTCCTACAGAAAAAGGACGGCATCAGCCGTCCTTTTTTCATTATTCCTGTTCACCGAAGGCGCGTACCGCCTTCATCATTATCGCGCACTCAAGGCGCTTTTTTTCGAGCTGGCACGATATCTTGTGCGCGGCTCTGATGTCGCCCATGTACTGGTAATTGTTGGCGTTGCAGCCGCCGCTGCAGTAGAACTTAGCCCAGCACTTGCGGCAGTCTAGCTTCGAGTATACGTGAGCAGCCGCGAAGTCCGCCTTCATCTCCTGATTGAAGGTACCTTCGTCGATATTGCCCATTTTGTACTCGTCAATGCCCACGAACTGGTGACACGGGAAGATGTCGCCGTCGGGAGTTATAGCCACGTAGTCATTGCCGCAGCCGCAGCCGCGAAGTCTCTTTATCGCGCACGGACCCTGATCGAGGTCGAGCATGAAGTGGAAGAAGTTGAACTTCTTGCCCTGTTTTTCGTTGTCTATAAGCTTCTGAGCCAGCACCTCATACTCCTTGAACACGGCGGGGAGCTCCTTCTCCGTGAGCGCGTACTCGTCGGAATCTCCGACAACGGGCTCGACGGAAATCTGGTCGAAGCCTGCCTCGTACAGCGCGAACACGTCGTTGGAGAAGTCGAGGTTTTTCTTGGTGAAGGTACCTCTCACGTAGTATTCCTTGTCGCCTCTGCCCTCAACCAGCTTCTTGTACTTCGGCATGATGATGTCGTAGCAGCCCTGACCGTTCGGCAGCACGCGGAAGTAATCGTTGACCTCCTTGCGTCCGTCTATCGAGAGCACGACGTTCGACATCTCGCGGTTTATGAAGTCTATCTTCTCGTCGTCGAGGAGCAGACCGTTGGTCGTGATGGTGAAGCGGAACTTCTTGCCGTACTCAGCCTCGCGCGAGCGTGCATACTCGACCACCTGCTTCACGACGTTCCAGTTCATCAGCGGCTCGCCGCCGAAGAAGTCGAGCTCAAGATTGGGGCGGTCGCCCGAATTTTCAAGCAGGAAGTCGATAGCGTGCTTGCCCGTCTCGAAGGACATCAGCTTTCTGCCCTTGCCGAAGTCGCCCGTAGAGGCGAAGCAGTACTTGCACCTCAGCTGGCAGTCGTGGGCTATATTCAGGCACATCGCCTTTATCGGGGAGGCTACGGAGTACCTCGCGTACTTCTCGTAGTCGTCCTCGGAGAAGAGTATCTTGTCGTTGTAGAGCTCGACTATCTCCTGATAGCAGGACTCGATGTCCTCGGGAGTGTATGAGCGCGAGAGCTTGTCCACCACCTTCTCGGGACATTTTTCCGCAAAGGGCGGCTCTACGTTGTCGAGGAGGTCGTAGGTCAGCTCGTCTACGATATGTACTCCGCCGCTGTTTACGTCAAGAACGATGTTGAATCCGTTCAGCTTGTATTTATGTATCATAACTATCCCTCACATATAGAGTTGCATTTTAAAAAATTTGAGGCAGTATAAATACTGCCTCCCGGAATATTCGGTTTCAGATGTGCTTATCTCTCGCACTTCTGGTTTGCAACTGTGCATGAAGTCTTGCAGGCAGACTGGCATGAAGCCTGGCACTTGCCGCAGCCGCCCTTCTTAGCGGACTCCTTGAGATTAGCCTTGTTGATAGTCTGGATGTGTTTCATGTTCTTATCCTCCTAAAGCTATGCGGTATTCGTATCCGCACTATATATATTAACGTTATTATATCACACCGCAAGGTAAAATTCAATAGGCTTTTTCGCGTCATTATTAATTTTGTGGAATTTTGACAAGACGGCTGTTGATTCGGTATCGAAACAGCACAAAAGCATTTAGGCGTATATACCCCTATATAAATAGCCTATTAATATTATTGCTGTGTTAACAAATCTCTCTTGTAGGGGACGCCGCCCTCGGCGTCCCGTGAATTTATCGGTTGTTCGACGGGCGGGCGATGGCGCCCTCCCCTGCAGCTTATTCGTCAAGCTCTATCAGCTTCTCGAAATCCTCGTCTATCTGCTGCTTGAGGCTGTCTATCTCGGCACACTTGCTGTTCATCAGCTCGTAGTCGGAATAGACCTCCTCCCTGCCTATCTCCTCGGTCAGGAGGTCGATACGCACCTGTAATTCGTCGATTTCCTTTTCAAGGCGGCGCATCTCGTTCTTGCGGGCAGCATCGGCACTGCGCTGCTGCTTCGAGCGGTAGCTGCGCTCGTTCTTCTCCTTCGCAGCCTCTGCCGCCTTCGCGAACTTCGCCGCGTCCGCGATACGCTTCTCCTCAGCCTGCTCGTCACGGAGCACGTCGAGATACTTCGCGAAGCCGTAGTTGTGCTCGCGATAGCCGCCGTCGGTAAGCTCGATGAGTCGGTCGGCTATCTTGCTCAGCAGGTAGCGGTCGTGCGAGACGAATATCACCGTGCCCGTATATTCGGCGAGAGCCTCCTCTATCGCCTCCTTGGACGCGAGGTCGAGGTGGTTCGTCGGCTCGTCGAGGATGAGCACGTTGCCGTGCTCCTGCATCATTATCGCAAAGCAGAGCTTCGCGCGTTCGCCTCCGCTGATGACGCCCGTCTCCTTAAACACGTTCTCGCCCGTGAAGCGCACCTGCGCGAGCAGATTGCGCACCTCGAGGTCGGACAGCGACGGATAGCGGCTGTGTAGCTCCTCCATTACCGTGAGCTCGCGGTTGAGATTGGTGCTCTCCTGCTCGAAGTAGGATATCTTTATGTTGCTGTTCCAGCGGACAACGCCCTTGTGCGGCAGCTTCTCCTGTATGATTTTCAGCAGGGTGGACTTGCCTATGCCGTTGTCGCCGATAATGCCTATTTTCTCGCCTCTGCGGACTTCAAAGCCAATCTCGTCAACGAGAGTTTTCCGCTCGGCTCCCTCGCCGACGGAGATGTCCACGCTCTTGACTTTGAGCACGTCAAGCGGCGGCTCGACGGCGTAGGTGAAGTGTATCTTCGCACGCTTGGTGTCGTGGAAGGGCTTCTCTATGCGCTCTATCTTTTCAAGCTGTGTGCGGCGGCTCTGAGCCATTTTCGTCGTGGACGCGCGCACGAGATTTCTCGCGACGTAGTCCTCCATCTTCGCTATCTGCTTCTGCTGCTGGACGTACTCCTTCTCGCGGCGGGCGTCGTCCTCCTCGCGCTGGCGCACGAAAGCCGAATAGTTGCCCTTGTAGCGGCGGAGCGTGCCGCGCTCTATCTCGCATATCGACGTGCACAGCCTGTCGAGGAAGTAGCGGTCATGCGAGACGATGAGTACCGCTCCCCTGTAGCTGCGGAGATAGTCCTCGAGCCACATTATAGTCTTGAAGTCGAGGTGGTTGGTGGGCTCGTCGAGAATGAGGAGGTTCGGCTCTTCAAGAAGGAGCTTCGTCTTCTCGCCGCCGCTGAATCCCGATACCTCGCGGCTGAGCTCGTCCTCGGAGAAGCCCATACCGTTGAGGATAGTGCGTATCTTCACGTCGGTGTTGTAGCCGTCGTTCGCCTCGACCCACGACGAGAGCTGCTGGTACTCGTCCGCGGCGGAGCTGTCGCCCGCCTCTATCTCGCGCTCTATCTCGCGCAGACGCGCTATCGCCCTGTGCATCGGCTCGAACACCTTCTGCATCTCGTCCATGACGGTGCTCTCTGAGTCGAGACCGCCCATCTGTTCGAGGTAGCCGATACTCGTCTTGCCCGCGAATGAGATGATACCGTCCTTCTCCGTGAAGCGGTCGGGCTCGACCG
Source organism: uncultured Ruminococcus sp. (assembly GCA_946183385.1). GTDB lineage: Bacteria > Bacillota > Clostridia > Oscillospirales > Ruminococcaceae > Ruminococcus. The sequence goes on along the minus strand of CAMHBN010000110.1, from coordinate 1,221 downwards.
AGCCTGTGAGTATCTTCAGCAGGGTGGATTTACCGCAGCCGTTGTTGCCGACGAGACCTATCTTGTCGGATTCGTCAATGGTCAGCGATACATTATTGAGCACCTGTACGCCGTTGTAGAATTTATTTATGTTTGTAAGGCTTGCAAGCATAATATCTTCCTTTTCAGTAAATATAAGCCTATTTTAACATAAATCCGCAAAAATAGCAAGAGGCGAGTATTGTGGGACGCCGAGGGCGGCGTCCCCTACATCAGGGGTCAGGTAATTTATCGGTTTAACAGCGGGCGGCGGAACGCCGCCCCTACATCGGGCACAGTGCCAATTCCGCAGAATTGCCAAAAAACACGAAAAGCCCTCCGTGCCTACCGGAGAGCTTTTCGTGAAGGGTAAATTATAGAATAGTGAGGTCGTTCATTTATAAGTGCGTCCTGTGAACGCTGTGAGACGTATGTCTACAACTATATTATACTCGCTTATGCGTCCGCAGACAATCAATTATCCTATCAATTTCAGAAGATTTTTTTGCAAAATATGCATTTTTCCACTTTGCGGTATTGATTTTTTCGCCGATTTATGATACAATATTTCATATAGAATAAAGTGATATATTGTCAAAACATTATTTTGACTATGTAAAATATACTTCTCACCAAACGCAAACGCTATCGTACACAAAGGAGGGCATTGTGAGCAAGCGTATTCTTATCGGCGTCATCATCACCGAATGCCATGTCGACTTCCAGAAGGAGATACTCCGCGGCATTGTCTCGCAGGCTTTCAAGAGCAACTGCGACATCGCCGTACTCACTCCCCTGCACAACTTCTTCATGGATACCCCCCACAAGCAGATAGAAAAGAAAATCTTCGACCTCATCCTCTCCGACCGCTTCGACGGCTTCCTCTACGGCAGGAACACCTTCTACAGCGAGGAGATAAAAAACTACATCGACAACCTCCTCGTGCGCTCGGGCAAGCCTGTTATGCTCATGGACTCCGCCGACCACAGGAGCTTCGAGACCACGTCCATCGACGACTGTGCCGCCTTCGAGCAGATAACCGACCACCTCATCGACGTGCACGGCTTCACAAAGATATACTGTCTGACGGGTCCGAAAAAGCTGTTCATCTCCGAGGAGCGCCTCAAGGGCTTCAAGCTCTCGATGAAGAAGCACAGGCTCTACTACGACAGGAGCTACTGCTACTACGGCGACTTCTGGCGC
>CAMHBN010000109.1 GCA_946183385.1 uncultured Ruminococcus sp. | reverse complement strand
ACGTACATATTTACATAGTACGTTGTTCCGCCAATTGTTGTATATATATAGAATTTATTCTTATTATTCTGGTCCTGAACGAAATAATACGGAATTGCTCCATTTGGGACAGGGGTGCTTGGATCTGTTGATTTGATACCGTGCCTTTTTTTATTACCATTAATGCTTTCGGTTGTGTTACCTGTTAAAAAACGATTCTCTTGTGAAGAAAGGTAGAAGCCATCAGAGCCTTTCTCCGTTATTTCATCTATAGATTTGGCTACCTGCCAGCCATATTCTTTTGATGTAAGCTTGTCATTTTTTACCAGCGCATAAACGCTGAAGCCCTCGGCATAGAAGCTGACAGCGCCGTCGGTGACGGTGAAGTCGCTTATCTGCTCGCGCTGACCGTCGTCGCTGATATGCCACAGCTCGGTAAACTCGGAATCGGTTATGCTCGGGTCGGTTATCTCGACGTATATCGGACGCGAGCTGTCGGGCTGGAATTCACCCTCGCCGTCGGATATAGTTATATCATACGCGACAACAACGGAGTCGTCGCAGAGCGGAGACGTTACGATGTCCGCATCAGCTATCATCTCGGTGACGTCCACAGCTGTTGCCGTGGCATTTTTCGGCATAAGTCCGTCAAGGGTGACGGTCTTGTCGGAGTCGCTCTCATCGGGGCAGAGCTCAAGGCTTTGGTGCTTCAGGACGCGGCTGTCCACGTCTTCGGGCGAGGTGCTGTCGCTGCCGACTATAGCAGTCGTCGGAAGCGCACCCGACACAGCCATGACCAGAGCGGCAAATCCGCTTACAAGCCTCTTTGTCACAAACATCGTATCATCTCCTTTCATTCGTAATTGATTAAATGTGCTCAGTCTTTATCGCCGTTCTTCTTCCTCAGCGCGAACGCGCCGACCATAACTGTCAGAGACGCGGCAATAACGATGCAAAGCGTTTTTGCGGGGAATCTGTCGCCCGTCAGGACTTGTCCGACGTAGCTGATGATACCGTCGGCTTTTGTCGTCGAAGCAGTGGTTGAAGCCGCGGCTGTGGTAACGGTCGTCGCCGTGGTCGTTTCACTCACGCTCGCGGAAGTGTCGGGAGCGGTAGTGGTGACCGTCTCCGACAAGGTAGTAGTATGAGGCTTTTTCCTGTTGGAGCCGTCCATCAGCCTGTCCTGGAACTGTATCTCCTCAGATTTGACATTTCTGCCGTTGACAGCCGACGACATAGAATACAGAAGCTCGTCATTCTCGTTCGTTTCTACGTACACTGTCACAGTGTATACCGTCTGCTCGTATTCGATATCGTCCTCATCGCCCTGCGGCTCGAAGACATTGTACACGAACGTGCCCGGCTCGTCTATATCTATCTCAAAATGCCCCACTCCGTTTTCGTTTATCATCAGAGTGTCCGTCAGCGGAACGGGAGCAAGCGGATCTTCGGTGGTTATTCTTATGCTGTAGATGTGGTCGTCGAGATCCTCGACGTCGAGACACATAACTGGTATCTCAAGGTGTTCCTTTTCGTAGGCGCGTGCCGTAACAGCGCAGAAAGGAATAACAAAAAGGGAGAGCAGGCATACTGCGAGACAACAGAAACATCTGTGTGCCGTGACCATACACTCACTCTCCTTTTTTGCTTATTTGATGATATAACAGAATACAATGGTCCTCGTGACCATGTCCCCCGACGTGCACGTCGAGAGCGCGATCACGGGCTTGTCGTCCTCATGGAGGAAGACCTTTGAATTCTCGCGGATATATCCGATGATATCCGTACACTTGAATTCAAATATGTTCTCGTCCGAGGCTTTTGCCTGCATGGAGGCGAACACCTCGAGCGGATAGGTGTTTTCGACATTGCTGCCGATTATCAGCGAGCCGCTCGTGTGCTCCGTAAGATATGAGCTGTCGAGGAAGCTGTCCAGCGCACCGAACATCTTCCCGTGCTCCATGTGATGCCCGTACACTACCGAGTAGCTGTCGGACATATCCGGGCTGTTCCTGCTGTCGAGGAATATGCTCCCTGACAGCGAATAACTGCCGAACGGATCGGTGTTGAGGTATTTCATGTTACTGCTGCCCTGCATCACAGGGTAGTCTATCTTTGTGCCGTCGATGGTGAGCCATGCCACCATCTCGTCCGACAGCTGAGGGTCCTCTGCCGAGAAAGCGTAGCTGCTTCCGGGCTTGTACCTGATGATATTATCCTCGAAGGTGTGGGAGTAGATGTAGTAGTTGTCGTACATACACCACGAGACTATCAGCAGTACGAGCGCGAGCGCGATAAACACTGCCCTCTCGTAGAGGACGTTCATTCTTATCCAGAATTTACGCAAGGTTTATTCTTCTTCGGCTCTTCTGCGTCTGCCTCTGATGAACAGTACGGCGATGCCGAGGAGAGCAATGATGCCTATAACAGCAGGTCCCGCAACGGATAAGAGGATACCTGTGGGAAGGAGACCTATTTTTGTATTTGTGAATCCTGTGTAGATGTCGTTTGCTCCGATAGTACCGCTTACATCATCGTTGTAAGTCTTAGCTGCAACATAGCCCGGGTCACCTTCTGTTCCTACAGCGGGAACAGCGATCGTAGCTGTATGTTCTGCGGATGTATAGTCTTCAGCAGCCTCTGTAAGAGTGTATGTAGCTCCCTGAGGAAGTCCTGATATTGTTACATACTGACCGTCACGGAGATAATAATACTTTGTTACGGTTCCTGTTGTGCCCACCTTTATCTGGTGTCCGTCAATTGTATCAACATCGTCGGCATTGTTTGCAGCATCCATAACCGCTTTTGTGTAGATAGTTGCGGATGTCTCAGTCGTAGACGTCTCCATGTCGGCAACTGTCACGTCCAGAGTTGCACCAGCGGCATTGGCAATGGTGAGTGTGAACTTGAAGTATTTGTCCTTTGAACCCTGATTGCCCTCGACCTCCTTGCCGAAGGAAAGAGTTCTTGCTGTGTAGGAGTTTGTAAAGCCTTTGCTCTTGTCTCCTGCCTCAAGACCGTTGGGAACAGCTGCGGCACTGCCTTCTGCGGGAAGCTCCTTTTTGGGACCGGCTGTAATTGTTCCTGAATAAAGAACAGCAGTATCAAATTTCAGGTAGTTGGTATTAGTAGCAGAGTCATAATCGTCAACAACGTACACGTCAAGTGTCCTTGTGGAAACGGGATCCATAGTTACACCGGGAACAGAAGTTCCTGGGTTTTCGGTGATCACATAACGGTAGATTCCCGGCTCCTTGAAGGGTGTGTCATTCGGGAAATCAATTGTAAGCACCTTCTTTGCATACTTCTCATCAGCTGTATTGCCCTCGCCCGTAGTAGTAAAGGCAGGAGCATCACCTGCTGCAACACTTGCTTCGGCAATAGTTGTGTCAGCGTTTGAGAAAACTACCTTTCCTGCATCGGCTGAACCTGTATTTGCTGTATCATCAGCTCTGAATACAGGCGTTCCGACACCCGCAAAAACCTCGTAAGTAGTTTCCGTTCCGGTAACTCCATCTCCGGGTTCGATAGTATAGGTAAATGCTGCATCGGGCACGTGTGCGCTCGTGTGCATTACCAGATACTTGTCAAATTTAGTGGATAAATCACCTCTGATGGTACTGGAATAGTTTCCTCCGCCTGCCGCACCTGCATTCATCGGTACGGTAAACGCCGTTGTTGCGAGCATTGCCATAGAGGCAACTGCTGCTAATGTCTTTTTGATTTTCATTTGATTTTCCTCCTTTATTTCATCAAACAAGGTTAAACTTATTTATATGCCGCGTCTGCGCATCACGAAGACCACTTTCCCTTTGACGTCGCCGAGCGGTATTCCGCCGTAAGTGCGGCTGTCATTGGTACTGTCTGTGCGGAAATCGTTCAGTACAAAAACGCAGTTTTCGGGTATTGTGTAGGGGAATGATATCTTTGCTCCGTCTGCATTGGTCGGATATACGGTATCATCGTACACGGCGTAGCCGTTCACCGTGACCGTATCTTCACTGATACCGACCTCATCCCCTCCGAAGGCGATAAGCCTTCCGAAACGGATATCACCGTCTCGTTTGTATACCAGCAGATCGCCCTGTTTCGGCTTGCCGAGGCGATATGTGATACACAGGTCGCCGTCCTTCACCATCGGGAACGACGAATTGCTGCGGCAGATATATACTCCCGCAACGAAAGTGAACAGGAGCCACAAAGCCAGAACGGTACAGGCTGTCTTAGCGAAGAAGGTGGCGGCGTAGTAGCCTGCCGAGTGCTTTTTCTTCGCTTTTTTTGCGGGCTCTGCGGCAATAGCGGTATCTTCCGTTTCACTCACGGGCATCACACTCCAGAAAGCTTTATAGTATATAAAAAATAAATATGCCTATACATTGTATATTTTACCACTGTAAAGCAAATAACACAATGGTAAATGTGCCGAAATATCCTTATATTGCTAAATTTGTTTTGTTAATGTTATTTAACCCAAAAGTCTGTTCGTCTGAACTTCATCCCATCATGTAGATATACGCTGAGTATTGTTCACTATGATTTATAGTAAATGTACACTGAAATATGAATTTTTCGTTAAAGTTATTGTGGATAATTGACAATAAACTGAAATAAGTGTATAATGAGTGTATAAAACATATTTCAAATCAGTCATTATATCATCTGCATTACTATCACAACAAAAAGGGGGAAAGAATATGACCATAAAACAGGCTCTGTCAGCAATATCAGCAGCTCTGGTATTGTGCTCGGCGGTCGGCTGCTCTTCAGCCGAGACCGAATCCAAGGAGACCAAGGAATCCAAGAAGGAATCCACAGAACAGGACATCAAGGAATTTACAGGATTTTTCTGCGCGCAGAACTCAAACGTGCTCGACGAAAACAACGAGATACGCAATATCATCGCCGAGAAAACAGGCTGTATCCTCTATGAGACATGGCTGGAGGACCAGTCCGACGTTGACAGTCTGTTCGGAGATATGATAATGTCGGGAAAATACCCCGATTTCATCTCGCCCGACGGTCCGAACTGCCAGCGGCTAATCAAGGAAAATGCCTTCATCCCTCTCGATAATTACTGGGACAAGTACCCCAGCCTGAAAGCGCTGTATACCGACGCTCAGTGGGATACGCTGCGTGCCGAGGACGGACATATCTACTATATCCCCCTCTTCTCCGCCGTTCACCAGAAGGATACCAGCAACGTTCACAGCGGCGAGGCTTTCTGGCTTCAGGTCAAGGTGCTCGAGTGGGCGAATTACCCCAAGCTGAAAACTCTCGACGACTACTTCGACCTCATCGAGGACTACATCGAGGCAAATCCCGTCGATGAGAACGGCGAGCCCTATATCGGCTACGAGATGCAGGTATCCGAGGTGCGTATGTTCGCTCTCGACAACCCGCCGATGTTCCTCGACGGTCATCCCAACGACGGCTGCTGCTTCGTTGACCCCGATACCCTTGAGGCTAAGGACTACAACCTCCTGCCGACAGCTAAAAGATGGTTCCAGAAGCTGAACGAGGAGTACAGGAAGGGCATCGTGGATCCCGAGTGCTTCGTAATGGGTCACGCTGCATATTACGAGAAGCTGGAGACAGGAAGAGTCCTCGGTATGGTTGACCAGCACTGGAACTTCGGAAGCAGCGAGCGTAAGCTCCCCAGCGAGTGTACATATATCCCCTTCGGTATCACCATCGACGAGGGTATCGAGGAAAAATACCGCGATATGGCGGCGTTCAACGCCTCGACAGGCGTCGGCATAAGCACGAGCTGTGCCGACCCCGAGGGCGCTGTAGAGTTCATGAGCAAGCTCATCGAGCCCGAGATACTCAATCTCCGCTACTGGGGCGTAGAAGGCGTTGACTACTTCGTTGACGAGAACGGCTACTTCGACCAGACCGACGAGCAGTACAAGAACTGGAACGATACGTCTTATTCGCTCAAGCACAGGTGCGAGTATTCGTATATGCCTCATTACGGCGGTATGGCTCCCGACAACATCAACGCATACACGGCTTCAAATCAGCCGAAGATATTCCACGATCACCTCGACCCCGCCATCCAGAAATGCTTCGACGCTTACGGCAAGCAGACATACACGGAATTTCTCAACGAACCGCAGAAAAATCCCGACTGGTATCCGATGTGGTCGTTCGAGAGCTCCGTTACGGACGCTACCGAGTACGGCAAGGTATCAAAGGCTATCAGCAGCATAAAGCGTAAATATATGCCTCTGCTGGTAATGAGCGACGATTTCGAGAAGACATGGGAGGAATATAACACCGAGTACAACGACGCCAACCCGCAGATCTACTTCGATGCTCTCACGGACGAGGTGCACAGAAGATGCGGCATTATCGGAAGCGCTTCATGACCGAAACAACGAAAAACGCGGCTCGGATATTCTGAGCCGCGAATCTTTTTCCGCCGCACGAACGGCAGTCAAAAACAGCCGCAGGGAGCCCCC
>CAMHBN010000108.1 GCA_946183385.1 uncultured Ruminococcus sp. | reverse complement strand
TCGACGGCGCAGTCGATACCTTCGACCGCATACTGATGGAGCAGGCCGTGCTCTGCGGCGGTGACAGGTTCGTTTCCGCAGTCGCCGACCTGAACGCCGACAACATCGTGAACGAGAAGGACTATGACCTCCTCACTCGGCAGATACTCGGTGCAAAGCCCGATATCAAGCCGTACTGCGAGGTTGCCTACTCCAAGCCCGATGTTGCGTATCTGTTCGCGTACTTCCTCGGCAATGCTCCCGAGCAGGAGAGGCTGTCGTATGCGGTGAGCCTCGACGGCTACAACTTCAAGGCTCTCAACGGCGGCAAGGCTGTGTGGGGCTCGGGCTCGGGTACCAAGTGTATCCGCGACCCGTACATCTTCAAGGGCGAGGACGGGCTGTACCATATGCTTGCGACCGATATGAAGTCGTCGCTCGGCTGGAACAGCAACCGCGACCTCATCTCCGCGAAGTCCACCGACCTCGTGCACTGGTTCGATGAGGCGATAATCCCCATTGCTAACAAGTACCCGAATATGCAGGGTGCCGACCGTGCATGGGCTCCGCAGGCGATATACGACCCCGCAAAGCAGTCGTATATGATTTATTTCGCGGCGAGAGTTCCCGGAATCGACGACAGGACGGTAATGTACTACGCCTACAGCAAGGACCTCAAGACGCTCGATACTGCGCCTGCTCTGCTCTTTGCTCCGGCGAACGGCAACGACGCTATCGACTCCGATATCATCTTCGTGAACGGCACCTACTATATGTACTACAAGAACGAGACGAACAAGCGCATCTACCTTGCGAAGGCTGAGAATGCGAACGGTCCGTACAAGGAGATAAAGCAGGTATCCGAGGGCAATATCGGCGTTGAGGGGCCGAATATCTACAGGAAGCTCGGCACGGACGAGTGGCTGATGATGTCCGACGCCTACGGCAACGGCTACTACGTTATGCAGTCCACTACTGACCTCGAAAACTTCAAGACCGTTGACCGCTCGCAGTACAGCTTCGATTTCACGCCGCGCCACGGCTACGTGATACCGATAAACGCCGACCAGTACAACGCCCTCGTGAGCGCGTACCCGTCGAGCGGCCTCCAGCCGATAATCAGCGATGTAGAGCCGCCCGTGTACTATTGTCCCTACGGGATAAAGACGTTCAGACCCGCGACTGTGCAGGCAAGGCTCAGCGACGGCTCGACCGCCGACATCAAGGTGAAATGGGACAACACTGACGAGTTCTGCGTGGTCGATACGTGCAAGAAGGGCGTGTTCACGATAACAGGGGAGCTCACCTCCGCGGCGGAGGGCTATGCAAACCCGTTCATAACCGAGCGCGCCGACCCGTACATAGTTGACGGCGAGAACGGCTACTACTATTTCACGGCGTCGTATCCCGCCTACGGAAGCGTCGATAAGGGCTATGACAGGATAGTCCTGCGGTGCAGCCAGACGATAGAGGGACTTGCCAAAGCCGAGGAAAAGACGATATGGAAAGCCCATTCGAGCGGCATTATGGCAAAGCATATATGGGCTCCCGAAATGCATAAGATAGGCGGGAAGTGGTACATCTTCTTCGCGGCGGGCGCAAGCTCGGACGTGTGGGCGATACGTCCGTACGTGCTGAGGTGCGAGGGCGATAATCCCTACCTCGACGAGTGGAAGGAGTGCGGTCAGATGCAGGCTTCCGCGGGCGATAAGGACTCGTTCACGAGCTTTTCGCTCGACATGACTTACTTCGAGTGCAGCGGCAAGCACTATGTGATATGGGCGGAGATAAAGGGCGATTCCTCGCTGTTTATGGCGGAGATAGACCCCTCCGAGCCGTGGAAGCTCACTACCAAGCCCATTCTCCTCACCAAGCCCGAATACGACTGGGAGCTCGTCAACCACCGCGTGAATGAAGGTCCCGCCGTGCTGAAAACGGATAAAAAAGTGTACGTTTACTTCTCGGCTTCGGGCACGGGCTCGGAGTACTGCGTGGGACGTATGGAAGCCGATATCAGCTCCGACCTCATGAATATCAAGAGCTGGAAGAAGCTCGACAAGCCTGTGCTCTCGACTGCCGACCTTGTCGGGGAATCTGGTCCGGGACATAATTGCTTCGTCAGGGACAGCAACGGCGACACGCTCTTCGTGTACCATGCGCGCCCGACCTCGCACATAAACAAGGCGTGCGGCACTTACGCCAGCGACCCGCTCTACGATCCGTGCCGTCACACGCGCATACGCAAGGTCAGCTTCAACAGCGACGGCGAGCCCGTGATAAACACGGTCAACGAGCCGTATATACCCGAGACGCTGCGAAAGGTGACGGCAACAGTTATAGTTAAGTAGACATAAAAAAGCTCCCGAGTTAAACTCGGGAGCTTTGCTTTTATTTGATGAAGCCAGCCTTGCGGAGTGCATTTCCTGTGATGAATGCGGGATTCTGTATTGATACTACCGGTTCAGCCTTGACGGGAGTTTCCTCGTTGCCGAAGCCTCTTCCGAGTACGTAGTTCATCAGCTTGACAAGGTCGTTTACCTTGTACTGACCGTCGCCGTCAATGTCTGCGGCTCTCAGTACCTTCTCGTCTATGGGCTGTCCGCCGTCGTTAAGATTGCGTATCAGCGTCTGACGACCGAGTATCACGTCGAAGCTGTCGACTCTCTCGTCGAAGTTGAGGTCGCCGAGCGTGACAGGCTCGTCAACTGTTACAGGCTTGCCTGCGCCCTCTATCTCTGTGCCGTCAACTGCCGCGAAGATGTTGTCAACGTAGAAGTTGGTAGCGGGTGTCTCGTCGTCAGAGTCGCCCTCCGTCTCGATGTAGATGAGCGGGCTCTTTGCACCCTCGGGTATCTGGAAGCTCGTGTTCGCGAGCTGTACCCACTCGCCCTTCTTGACGTCCTGCGTGTCTATCTTCACGTACTGCGTCTCGCCCGAAGCGTCGGTGTACTGGAGCGTAAAGTGGAACTTGACCGTAGGTGCGCCTTCCGTATATTTTACGTTTGCCGAGAAACTGTAGCTCTCTCCTGCCTTGAACTTATAATTGAGGCTCTTGCCGACGCCCTTCCATGAAGCCGAGCGGTCGGATACGTATACGGAGCCTTCTCCGTCGAATGCCTCGTCCTTGCTTGCGGTGACTGTCGCGCCGCCTCTGTCTGACCAGCCGTCGAGCTTGCCCTCGAAGGTGCTCTTGAAGATGTAGGTCTGGTCAACTTCTGTTGAAGATGAGCCTGCGCCGTCGAATTTCCACCAGTCAAAGTTCATGAGGTAGTCGCTGCCGCCGTTGAATACGAAGTAGAGGTCGTGCTCGCCCGATGCGCCCGCAACGTCGCAGGAAACCTCCTCCCAGTTCTGCCAGCCGCCAGTGCCGCCGACCTTGAGGTTGCCGACGATAGGACCAGTCTTGCTGTCGAGGTGGAGCTCTATATTGCCACCGCTGTTTGCAGAGGCAACGCTCGCTGTGAACTTGTCAGCGCCCTCGCCGAAGTCAACGCCCGCTACCTTGATGTAGCTGCCTTTCTTGATGCTGCCGATGTTGATACCGCCCTCGGAGCAGTTTTCGGACTTTACGCCCTCGCTCCAGCAGATAGTCTCAGCTTCGACTCTCTCGAACGGGTTGAGCGGCTCGAGCTGGGCGGGACCATTGTTGGTGGGCTTTACCATCGGGATCGTGCCGTCGCTGTTGAATGTGAACTCCTCTACGGCTGCGCTTCGGTTGAACGTTCCGCCGCCCTTCAAGCCGTTTTTGTGATAGAACAGATATGAGTGTCCCTTGTAGTCGATAATTCCGCCGTGTGTGGTGAAGCAGTTGCTCTCGGGAGTTATCTGTCCGCCGAATTTCCATGGGCCGGTAACACTCGGACCGTATGAATAGCAAATACTCTCACCGCCCTGATTCTGGTAGAAGCTTGCATATACGAGGTAATAAAGATTATCATGCTTGCATATCCACGGACCCTCACCGTAAGCTGTACCCGTTCTCTGGGGATCCTGCTTGCCGACACCAAATGCGTCCTTAGTCATATCAAAGCTCTTTATCGGACCGTCGAGAGTGATCATATCCTCCTTGAGCTTGACATAGTAGCATTTGGGATTGCCGAACATAAGCCATGCCTGACCGTCATCGTCTATCATAACAGTCGGGTCGATGTAATCCCAGTTCGGTCCGCAGAGAGGCTTGCCGAGGACGTCCTTGTACGGTCCCTCGGGTTTGTCAGCAACGCCGACGCCTATCGCTCTGCCGTTGGTAGTTGTTGTGAAATAGAAGTAATACTTGCCATTTCGCTCGATACACTGTGATGCCCACGCATTCTTCTGACTGCACCACGAAAAGCCGTTATCGTTAAGGAATTTGCCGTGGTCTGTCCAGTTCTTCATATCCTTGGTCGAGAACGCCTGCCAGCCTGTCATGATGTAGTTGCCGTTCTGACCGTCGCGGTCGCAGCCGGTGTACACCCACAGCTCGTCGCCGAACACGACGGGAGCGGGGTCAGGCGTAAATGATGTCTGTACAATCGGGTTCTCTGCGTGCGATACAGCAGGACCTGCAACGCACAGCGTAGCTGCTGACACTAACGCCACAGCAGCGGCTTTTAAATATCTCTTCATTCTAATTCTCCTTTGCAAATTTTTCCCCTTAGGTTTCGGCTGTTTTGTACGTACAGCCTTTTCGCGATGCAAACTTTATTAATATTATATTAACACATATGTCAGACAATTTCAATCCGCATTTCCGCAGATTGAGTGGACAATTTGAAGATTTGGATAAAACTTTTCTACAGAATACACAAAAACCGAAAGCTGCCGCAATTGCGGCAGCTTTCGGCTCAGGGAAAAATTCTATCATGATTTATGAGGGAATTTCGTATGTGGGTGAGATATCATTCTATCTCCTCAAGGCGGACGTTCTTGATGTAGATGGTCGCGGTCGAGCCCTTGTTGCCCATGTTGAACTCAAGGCGTCCGTTCTCGTCGTCCTTCTTGGTCATGTCAAATTCGTAGGTGTAGGTCGTCTGCTCGGTCGAGAGCGTGAGAAGCGTATCGGGGAAGTAGCGTATCCAGCCCGCATTCGGAGCAGATACGCACACGATGATGTCGCGCTCCTCGTCAGACCATGCGTCGAAGGTGATGCGGTACTTCTTGCCCTTTATCATCGGCTGGTCGGGTTGTACGAGCTGTACCGAGTAGTCTACCGTGCCTTCCTTTTCGGTGGTGATTATCATTGTGTTGTCCTTTATCTCGGCTGCACCCTCACCGCCCTCGAAGAGCAGGAACTTCCAGTTCTCGTCGTCGGTGAGATCCTCAGCCTCGGAGAAGTCACCGTTGTAGATGAAGTTGCCGTCCTCGGTAGCCTCGCGGAATTCCTTCGGCGGCTTTTCAACGTTGAGGTCGTACTCGGGCTTCTGATATACGCGGACGTAGTCTATCAGGAACTCAGCCTTGTCGAAGTCGGTCGTGTCGTCGGGATTGCCCGGCCATGTTCCGCCGACTGCAAGGTTCATCTGTACGAAGAAGTCCTGATTGAACGGAGCAGGGTAGGGCTTGTCGTCCTCGCCGTTCTCCGCTGTGAACCAGTCATTTACCGTGAGGTAGAGGTTGTTGTCGATGTACCAGCGCATCTCGCCGGGCTCCCACTCTACCGAATACTCGTGGAAATCGGACGCGAACGTGCCGCTGTCGAGCACTACCGTGCCCTGCTGCTCAGCGTGGGGCTCGCCGTAGTGGACTGTGCCGTAAGCGGTCTTGGTGTCGCTGCCGAGCACCTCCATGATGTCTATCTCGCCGCACTTGGGCCACTGTCCGTAGAAGCTCTCGTCCTGCGGCATCATCCATATCGCGGGCCATAAGCCCTTGCCCTCAGGCACCTTGGCTCTCGCAACTACCTTGCCGTATCTGAAATCGGTCTTGTTGTGCGAGTTCACCTTGCCCGATGTGTAGTAGGACTTGCCGTCCTCGTCGGTCTTTATCGCCTTGAGTACGAGGCAGCCGTCGCGTGTGAAGATGTTGTCGGTCTTCTGTGTGTACTCCTGAAGCTCCTCGTTAGTCCAGCCGGGCTGGCGGGCTTCCATATTCCAGATGCTGTCGTCGAGCTCGCTGCCGCTGAACTCGTCGTGCCAGAGAAGGTTGTAGCCCTCAAGCTCGGGCACATCGACCAGCTCGGTCGTTGCAGCTTCGGTGGTGGGCTCTGCAGTTGCGGTGCCGTCGCCGTTTCCTCCGCTCTGACCGCACGCGGTAAGGAGCATTGTTGCGGCAAAAGCCGTGCATAATATCTTTTTATTCATGTTTTTATCCTCCGTTCGTCAGCTTGGCTGCGGACTTTTCTTAGCTTTATCATACAGCGGAGGCGAAAAACTGTCTATCACTATTCAGATATTTTTGGTAATTTCTTGACGTCAGCCGCCCGAAACAGCCGTGGTAAGCGGCTCTGTCTCGGTGACGGTCTCCTCCGTCGGCGGTGCGATACCGCCTCTGACCTGTACGTCCGTGAA
>CAMHBN010000107.1 GCA_946183385.1 uncultured Ruminococcus sp. | reverse complement strand
GACGAAATAGGCGGGAAGGCTGTCAAGCTCGATGTCACCTCCCCTGTCGATATCGAAGCAGCGGCGGAGCTCTGCGGAAACGTGGATATTCTCGTCAACAATGCGGGAGTGTCCGAGATAGGGCTGTTCGACAGCCTCTCCGACGAGAACAGCCGCCGTATTATGGAGGTAAACCTAATCGGTGCTATGAACTGTGCGCGTACCTTTGTCAAGGGAATGATTTCCCGCAAATCGGGCTGTATCGTCAATATCTCCTCGATGTGGGGACAGGTCGGGGCTTCGTGCGAGGTTGACTATTCTGCATCAAAAGCGGGGTTAATCGGCTTCACTAAGGCACTCGCCAAGGAGGTAGCTCCCTCCGGGATAAGGGTCAACTGCGTCTCGCCCGGCTTTATTATGACGGAAATGAACTCGCACTTCTCGCAGGAGGATCTCGAGCTCATACGCGAAGACATACCGCTCGGCATTTTCGGAGAACCGCGGCACGTCGCGGATGCGGTGGCTTTCCTTGTCTCGGAGCAGGCTGAGTACATAACGGGACAAATACTCGCCGTCAACGGCGGAATGGTGATATGAGGTGATACTATGGACAACAGATTGAGAAAACAGCTCGATTTTATTCTTGAGCTCGACAAAATGAAAAATCTCTACAGGCAGACTTATGTGCTCCACGAGGACAGGAAGGAAAACGACGCCGAGCACTCGTGGCACCTCGCGATACTCGCTTTTATGCTCGCGGAATACTCGAAGGAGCCTGTTGACGTACTGCACGTCATGAAGATGGTACTGCTCCACGACGTTGTTGAGATAGACGCGGGCGATACCTACTGCTATGACAGCGAGGGCAACAAGTCCAAGGCTGAACGCAAGGAAAAGGCTGCTCAGCGCATATTCGGGCTCCTGCCCGACGACCGGCGCGAGGAATATTACGCTCTGTGGCGGGAATTCGAGGACTCGGAGACTCCCGACGCGAGATTTGCGGCTTTACTCGACCGCATACAGCCTCTGCTTCTCAATTATACCAAGGGCGGTGTTTCGTGGCAGGAGCACGGTATACAGAAAGAGCAGGTGCTCGCGCGTAATTCGCAGTATTTCGATGTCTCCGATGAGCTGGCGGAAGTTATACTCAGCATGATCAACGACGCCGAGAGTAAAGGCTGGCTCAAATGATTAATATGCAGTTTGCACAAATCGCAGATATAGTTTCCATACACTATTACCAAAATGCCGAAAATAATGACAGAATTATGATATTTTGAAATTTCCCTTGAAACTTGATTTCCGATATGATATCATTATCCTGAGCAAAATCTATATTTATTAGTTTTTTCGGCTCGATATACAACATATAGACAAGTTTTTTCTGTTTCAGACGGAGGAAAGCAAATGACAGATACATTGAAAGCAAACAAAACGAATAGCAAAGACAGGTTCGGTTGGATAAAGCACTATAATGCTGTACGTGAGGAGAACACCGTGAAGTACAAGTGGCTGAATCTCGCGCTGCTTATACTCTACCCCGTGTTCATCACCTTCATGGCTGAGATAAACCAGTTCAAGAAGGTATCTGCGTTCTGGAAGTTCCTCGTGGAGCGTCCGTCGGTTATACTATTCGACGTGACTGCCGCGGGTATCATCTTTATCCTGCTCCTTGCGGCATTCAGAAAGGGCTGGATCGCCGCGGCTGTCCAGAGCTTCGTATTTATGGCGCTCAGCATCACCGAGCTGTTCAAGTACGGCACCAACGGCAACCACCTTATCCTCTCGGATATGAAGCTCATCAGAAGCGCTAAGAGCCTCAAATCCTTCGCATACATAAGGATAACTCCCGCGCTCATAATCTACTGCGCTATCGTTGTTGCAGTTGTTCTCCTGATATTCCATTTCAACCCCGTTCTCCCGCACCATGTTCCGTTCAAACGTGCAGTCGCTGGTATTGTCTGCGCGATACTCTGCACGGGCATGATAATCGTACCCTCCTTCTACAACCCTGTATACAAGCTCTTCAAGCTCGATACAACTGCGGCTACGAACGCTTTTCTGCTCAATGAGAAGTTCGACAACAACAGCTTCCTTGCGTTTCTCGTGGAAACTGCTTCCGAAAGCTACTCCAACAGGCTCTCGATGCCCGAGAACTACGGCGCGGAGCTCGTTGACGACATTACTGACGATGTTCAGGTCGCAAGTGCTGAAGGCTTCAAGGACGGCATACAGCCAAACGTTATCGTTATTATGAGCGAATCCTACGCCGATTTCCGCGTGTTTGAGCAGCTCGGCATAGACGACAAATACTACGAGGGCTTTGACAAGGCACGCTCCGAAGGATATGCCGGAACAGCTATCACTCCCACTTATGCAAGCTATACCGTTCGCTCGGAGTTTGAGCTCCTGTTCGGACTGCCCGTAAGAGGTATCAATGCTCCGAATATGCCGCAGAGAGTCCTCGCGGAGCGTGAGCAGCCCGCCCTCGCTCAGTACTACAAGAGCTGGGGCTACAAGACAGCTTACGTTCACCCCTTCCTCGGTACTTTCTACAGCAGGAACCGCATATATGACCAGTTCGGCTTCGACCAGCTCATCTTCCACGACGATATCGACAACGTTACCGATTTTACTGTTCCTGTTGAGCACTACGGCACTTATGTCGATGACAAGACCGTGTACGATCAGCTCTATGACCTCGTCAAGACCACCGACGAGCCTATGTATATCCATACGACCACTATGCAGAACCATCAGCCCTATAATCAGGGCGAAGATCCCGATGACGAGCTCGGCAACTATCTCCGGTGGATACAGCACTCCAATGAGGGGCTGACTGCTTTCCTCGATGAGCTGAAGCAGCTTGACGAACCTACTCTCGTATTCTTCATCGGTGACCACTTCCCCTCGATGAGAGGCGAAACGAGCGTTTACAATCAGCTCGACCTTAACGGCTCGAATTGCAGTGTACTCTATGAGCAGGAATACTTTATCTGGGACAACTACGGCGCTGACTACAGCTGCGTTCCCGAGAATCCCGTTTCATTCTTCTATATGCCTTACGTCCTCATCGACATAATCGGTGCTCCGCACGATGAATTCATCGAGAAGATGAACGGGTTCATGGAGACCGTACCCGTTTACTCAGTTGATTATAACGACGGTACTCCCGACAACGAGGAGCTCGATGTGCTCACTTATGACAGAGTTATCGGAGATGTTTACTCTCCGTGTCCGATACCGAGCGAGGCTTTCGAGTCACATAAAGGAGCACAGGAATGAAAGAACTGAAAACAGGTATCAAAGGTATCGCCGCAGTCAAGGCTGAAAAAGGCAATCTTGCCTCTTCAATGGGGAGCGGCTGTCTCGATGTGTTTGCTACTCCCGCTATGATAGCTCTTATGGAAAATGCCGCCTGCAATGCGCTTGCGGACTATCTTGAGGGCGATGAGACTACAGTAGGTACAGCTCTCGATGTGCAGCACCTGTCGGCTACTCCTGAGGGTATGGACGTAACGGCTGAGGCTGTTCTCACAGAGATAAACGGCCGAGAGTTCACCTTCGAGGTGACTGCCTCCGACAGCGCAGGACTCATAGGCAAGGGGACGCACAAACGCTTCCTTGTCTACAGCGGAAAGTTCCTCGAAAAGACTAAGGCTAAACTGAAATAAAACTATCCCGCAGGTATTTGGTTGCTTCCATTGGTGGAAAAAGCGGGCTACCGAGCCGTATAGTATCGGCACATTTTCGGTAACCTGCGAATCCGCCAAAGCCAGCTCCAATTCCTGCGGGATTTTTCATACATTATTTTTTCTGTATGCTATCATATTATTATCACATACTGCCTTATAATTAGGTATAGTGAATAATTATATACAAGGGCGGAAAGCCTATTATCATAATATTGTTGTGAGGTAATTGCCATGTCTGAATTTTACAGCGATAATAACGGGAATGAAATGCCGCAGGCAGAGAACAACTCATACAGCTATGAAGCTCCGTCTGCCGAACCCGAGAATAAAACGAATAAACCCAAGTCGTCGCATACATTCCTGAAAATAGTAGCTTTTGCGCTTTCACTCGTTATCGTGGGTGCAGGCTCCGTTCAGGTGTATAAGTTCCTCGACGACAGCAAGATACAGGTCACCGAGGAGGACGAGAGCGTGGTCGTTCCCGCTCCTGCAAAGGAGATAGCCGCAGCTGTAAAGCAGGGTACTCTCCCCTCGTCTCCTCCTGCGCAGAATCTCCCGAGCCTGTTTGATATAGCTTCGCGAACTGACGCAAAACAGCTCCCCGACATCGTTGACGAGATAATGCCGTCGGTTGTCGGCGTATCATCCACCTTCGAGATAAACGAGCCCTATACTTCATGGGGATGGGGCGGTTTCCAGTCCGAGACAAGAACGCGCAAGGCTGTAGGTACAGGTACGGGCATTGTAATGACCGACGACGGCTACATCGTGACAAACGCTCACGTCGTTTATGACGAGGAATACAATGCGGGCGAGGCTGTGGACGTATACGTCCTGTTCAGCGACCAATCCAAGCATGACGCGAAAATTATCGCTTACGATACGGAGACTGACATCGCCGTGCTCAAGATAGACGCTTCCGGACTTACTCCCGCCACCTTCGGCAACAGCGATGAGCTCAGAGTTGGCGAGCTCGTTATCGCAGTCGGCAACCCGCTCGGCTTCGACCTCTTCGGCTCGGTAACAAGCGGTATTGTGTCCGCTCTGAACCGTCAGATAGCCATCAACGAGAAGAATATGACCCTTATCCAGACCGACGCCGCCATCAATGAGGGCAACTCGGGCGGTCCGCTGCTCAACAGCTGTGGTCAGGTCATCGGTATCAACTCGGCTAAGATGTCCGCAAGCTACGGCTCAGCAAGCGTTGAGGGCCTGGGCTTTGCTATACCGATAAATGAGGCGAAGAATATCGTTGATGAGCTCATATACAACGGCTACGTTACAGGCAGACCTCAGATAGGTATCAGCGGTGTGGATATCACCGAGTCCTATTCAAGCTACCTCGGACTCCCGATGGGCGTGCTCGTACGCTCCGTATCGGAGGGAAGCGCAGCCGAGCTTGCAGGTATCAAGGCGGGCGACGTCATCATCGGTATCGAGGACGAGGCTGTTACCTCCATTGATGAGCTCAACAGGATAAAGAACAAGTACAAAGCAGGAGACACTATTACGCTGAAGATAAGCCGCAGCAATACTGACCTCGATGTCCGTGTGACGCTTCAGGACGCCAACGCCGACAAGGCAGGCAAAAAGAGCAGCACAGAAACGACCGAGGCTGCCGAATAAATGCATATCTCTATTCTCCTTACTGTATAAAGAAAAGACCGCTTGATTTAGTTCAGGCGGTCTTTTCGTATTATTGTGTTTGTCAGTCTGCAAGAGGATTGCCGTCTGCGTCAGTGTTGATGTTGCCGCAGAGTATCATTATGCCCTCGATAAGTCCCCATATTGCACTTACCTCGCTGAGCGCAAAGCAGCTGAGTACAGTGATGAGAAGCTGAGCTACCGCCTTGCCTGTGTAGCCGAGATAGAAGTTGTGTACACCGAATGCACCAAGGAAGATGCCGAGCAGACCTGCCGCCATCTTTGACTTTGCTCCCGGCATAGCAGGTGCCTTGACAGTTGAGTTCGTCGCAAAACCGCAAGCCATACATACAGCTGCTCCGGGCTGTACCTCACTGCCGCAGTTGCCGCAGTAATTCATGCCCTGTCCTACGGGTACTCCGCAGTTTGTGCAGATAGCCGCACCCTGTTCTACGGCACTTCCGCAATTCTTACAATACATATTTATCCCTCCGAAATTATTATTCACCGAGCGGTACTCCGTCCGCGTCAGTATTTATGCTTCCCGAGAGTATCATGATACCCTCAATAAGTCCCCATATCCATGGTACAAAAAACAGGATTGCAGATAACCCAAACGTACAAGGGGTTAATATAAGTCCACAAAGGCTCAGGCAAAGCTGAGCTACAGCCTTTCCGGTGTATCCGAGATAAAAGTTATGTACGCCCCATGTACCGAGGAATATACCAAGAAGACCTGCTGCCATCTTCGATTTTGCTCCCGGAGGCGCTACAGATACCGGACCTGTCGTTGCAAATCCGCACGACATACATACAGCTGCTCCCGGCTGGAGCTCAGTGCCGCAGTTGCCGCAGTAATTAGTACCCTGTCCTACAGGCACACCACAATTGGTGCATACAGCTGCGCCCTGTTCAACGGCGCTTCCGCAGTTTTTACAATACATCCTTATTTCCTCCTTTATGTCCGCTGCTCCGCAGCAAAGCGGAGCAACAAGGAATATAGGTAATTATACCACAATTGTCGGAAAATGTCAATATCAATAGTTCTCCGCGTGTATCTCGAAGTATGACTGAGGATGTGCGCATACGGGACATACATCGGGTGCTTTCGTTCCTACTACGATATGTCCGCAGTTGCGGCACTCCCAAACC
>CAMHBN010000106.1 GCA_946183385.1 uncultured Ruminococcus sp. | reverse complement strand
TCATCCCGTGGGGTATAAGGAGATGGTGCATATCTGTGACGGCATAGACGCCAGGTTCACGGATGTGGGACATCTTCTTGGCTCTGCTGCCATAGAGCTTTTCCTTACTGAGGACGGGGTTTCAAAGAAGATCGTCTTTTCCGGGGATGTGGGAAATACGGACCAGCCGATAATCAAGCGCGCCTCGCAGATAAAAACTCCCGAAACTCCGCAGAAGATAAAGGACATGAAGGCGCTCGCCTACACTCCCGAGGCATACTGGAAGACCTCGGCGTGGCTGTTTTATACGCAGGGCAAGTTTATGGAGGACTACACCGACGTCTATGAATATACCGCCGACTTCGTCCGCTGCTACCCGACCTACCGCGACCTCGAAACGGAGCAGCTCCGCGGGTACTTCTCGTGGCGTGCAAGGCTGAGGCGAGGGGAGTACCCGCCCGCGCCTCTCCCGTTCGTATATATCCGTGCTTACGAGCTGATAAATGGGATAGGCGGTGAGTCTCCGCATGAGAGGATAGCCCTGATGAAGCGGCTCGCGGACGAGTACGGCGACAGGGACGCGGAGCTTAAAAAGCTTTTGCTGCGATGGACAGTGGACTACTGCGTGTATGAGCAGCTCGACCCGCAGCTCGTCGCAGACCTGCCCGATGTGCAGTACGACCTCGCGCTGATAAAGCTCCTCAACTGGGATGAGAGCGGCGATGACGAGCTCTTCACCGCGCTGAACAGCCTGTCGGGCTATCTGTTCGAGCGCTCTCGGTACTACATCGCCAACGCCGAGAGGTTCAAATCGGCGGCAGTGCGCGTATTCAGGAGCGTTTCCGCCTTCTTCCGCGACCACAGGAAGAAGCCGCTCTGCGACAAGCTCTTCGGGCACAGGACGGAGATGAACTGCCGTCTGTTCGAGTCTGCGGTCTTCTACGACAGGAACACCGCCCGCACCGCCGACTATGCGCTGAACGCGATACACACCTACACCTGCCGCAACGGGATATGGCGGTGCAGCCGCTACTACGGCAGCAGAGGGCGCAGTCCGCAGCTCGGGGAGCTGATGAAGATGCTCGACTATCTTCTCCGCGAGCGCGACGATTTCCGCTACAAGCTCCGCCCCGCAGAGGTGTCGAAGACGGCGGCGGAGCTGATAAAGAAGGAGCTCGCCGCAATGGACGAGGAGGCGCGTGTCGCGAAGGCAATGCGCATAGAGATAGACCTCTCGAAGCTTGCGGACATACGTGCCGCGGCGGACGTCACGCGCGACAAGCTCATAGTTGACGAGGAGACGGAGGAGCCCGCTCCCGAGCCTGTCTCCGAGCCCGAAGCAGCACAGGTAGCCGATTCGCCGCTGAACGAAGCCGAGACTGCTTTCCTGCGTGCGCTTCTCACGGGCGGAGAAGCCTCTGCCGCTGCAAAAAGCGCGGGCACAATGCCGTCCCTGCTTGCGGACAGCATAAACGAGAAGCTGTTCGACGTCTTTGCGGACACGGTCATCGACTGCTCGGCGGACGTCCCCGAAATCATCGAGGACTACGTAGACGAGCTGAAAAACTACGTATAAGAGGTGCAGAAAATGCCTGATAATAACAGACCCGCGATACCGAAGCGCATAGCTTCCGCGGTGATAAATTCGCTGAAGGGCGGCGTTGTGCCGCGAATAGGACTGCCCTATATCACCGTCGGCAGGGAGGTCGAGATAGACGCTCTCCTGCACGACGTTGACATCATCGCGGACGGCGGAGCCTCGTTCCGCTTTATCGTCGGCAAGTACGGAAGCGGCAAGAGCTTTCTTTTGCAGACGATACGCGCTCACGTTATGGACAGAGGCTTCGTCGTGGTAGACGCCGACCTCTCGCCGGAGCGCCGACTTCAAGGCACGAAGGGACAGGGACTTGCCACGTACAAGGAGCTGATACGCAATATGTCCACGAAGACGCGTCCCGACGGCGGAGCGCTCACGCTCATACTCGACCGCTGGATAAGCTCGGTGCAGACCGAGACAGCCGCGGAGACAGGTCTCGCGACCGATAGTCCCGACTTTGAAAAAGCCGTAGAGCGGAAGATATACGAGGTCATATCCGCGCTGAACGAGATGGTGCACGGCTTTGACTTTGCGAAGCTGCTGACGATATACTACCGCTCCTACGCATCGGGCGACGACGAGAGCAAGGCGAAGGTGGTGAAGTGGTTCCGCGGCGAGTACACGACCAAGACCGAGGCGAAAAGCGACCTCGGCGTGAACATCATCATCACTGACGACGACTGGTACGAGTACATCAAGATATTCGCGGTATTTCTCACGCGGGCGGGCTACGGCGGACTGCTCGTCCTCGTTGACGAGCTCGTCAACATCTACAAGATACCGAACGCGATAACGCGCCAGTACAACTACGAAAAGATACTGATGATGTACAACGACACATTGCAGGGCAAGGCGAAGCACCTCGGTATCATCATGGGCGGAACTCCACAGTGTATCGAGGATACGCGCCACGGCGTCTACAGCTACGAGGCGCTGCGTTCGCGGCTTGCCGAGGGCAGATTCGGACGCGAGGGCGTGAAGGATATGCTCGCGCCCGTGATACATCTCACGCCGCTCACCTACGAGGAAATGCTCGTCCTCACGGAGAAGCTCGCCGATATCCACGCGGGACTTTTCGGTTACGAGCGCGTCATCACGCAGGAGGACATGGTCGCCTTCATCAAGCTTGAATTCGGGCGTATCGGAGCAGGCAGCCACATCACTCCGCGCGAGGTTATACGCGACTTCATCGAGCTCCTCGACATCGTTTATCAGAACCCGCACATCAACATCAGCGAATTCATAATGTCCGAGAATATGCCGTCCTCGACCTCGCAGGAGAGCACCGAGGACGAGTTCGCGGAGTTCGAGATATGAAAAGGGTAATAGTTATCGGCTGTCCCGCCTCGGGGAAGAGCACGTTTTCTCGGAAGCTCGCGGAGGCGACGGGTCTGCCGCTCGTGCACCTCGATAATGTATATTTCAAGCCGGACGGCTCGTCGATAGCACGTGAGGAGTTCGACAGGCGGCTCGGTGATCTTCTTAGCGGGGACAGCTGGATAATCGACGGCAACTACCGGCGCACTCTCGCACGGAGGCTCGCTGCCTGCGATACGGTGTTCCTGTTCGACCTGCCGACCGAGGTCTGCCTTGAGGGTGCGCGTGCGAGAGTAGGCGTGCCGCGCTCAGACCTGCCGTGGACGGAGAAGGAGCTCGCTCCCGAATTCGAGTGGGCGATATGGGAGTTTCGCGGGAAAAAGCTGCCTGAAATATACGCTCTGCTCGAAGGCTTCGGCGGCGAGAAGGTCATCTTCACGAGCAGGGAGCAGGCTGACCGCTACATTTCCGACCTTAGAGGAGGGGACTGATATGGACGTATTTGACCGCTATGCACCGTTTATACAGGACTTCATCTACCGCAGCAACTGGGAGTCGCTCCGTGCGATACAGGCGGCTGCGGGCGAGGCTATATTCAACACTGACGAGAATGTCCTGCTGTCCGCCTCGACTGCCTCTGGCAAGACCGAAGCCGCCTTTTTCCCGATACTGACGCTTTTCTCGGAGGATATGCCGCGCTCGGTCGGAGCTGTGTACATCGGTCCGCTGAAAGCACTGATAAACGACCAGTTCACGCGCCTTAGCGAGCTCTGCGAGGAGGCGGACATACCCGTCTGGCACTGGCACGGCGACGCGGCGCAGTCCCACAAGGCGAAGATGTTGAAAAATCCGTCGGGCATACTTCAGATAACGCCCGAATCGCTGGAGGCTATGCTCCTGCGCAAGCACGCGCTGATACCGAAGCTGTTCGGCGACCTGCGCTTCATCGTCATCGACGAGGTACACTCCCTGATGCGCGGAGACCGCGGAGGTCAGACCCTCTGCCTCATCGAGAGGCTGTCGAAACTCGCGGGAGTCGAGCCGCGCAGGATAGGCTTATCCGCGACAATAGGCGACCTCGAAGCTACGGGAGAATTCCTCGCGTCGGGCACTCACCGCGGCACGGTCATACCGCGGATAGAAGCCAAGGGCACGAAGTGGCGGCTCTCTATGGAACACTTCTACGTGTCGCAGCAGAATCAGCCCGAGGGCGGCAAGGACGTCGAGGCTCTTCCCGTACTGGAGGAGAAGACGGATACGGCTCCCGAGCACGCAGACGCGGGTATGGGCTACATCTTCGAGCACACCCGCGGCAAGAAATGCCTTGTCTTCGTCAATTCGCGCGAGGAGTGCGAGGCTGTCACGACCACGCTGCGCTCCTACTGCGAGGCTAAGCACGAGCCCGACCGCTTTCTCATACACCACGGCAACCTCTCCGCCGCCTACCGCGAGACCGCAGAAGCCGCGATGAAGGACGATGACGTCTATATGACGACCTGCACCACCGCGACCCTTGAGCTCGGTATCGACATCGGCAGGCTCGAACGCGCATTTCAGGTGGACGCTCCCTTCACGGTGTCCTCATTCCTGCAAAGAATGGGACGCACGGGCAGACGCGACCTCCCGCCCGAGATGTGGTTCGTTATCCGCGAGGAGCTCCCCGAGCCGCGCTCAATGCTCCCCGAGACTGTCCCGTGGAAGCTTATACAGGGTATAGCTCTCGTGCAGGTCTACGTCGAGGAGCGCTGGGTCGAGCCGCCAAAGCTCGACAGGCTGCCGTTTTCACTGCTCTACCATCAGACCATGAGCACGCTCGCCTCCAACGGCGAGCTCACGCCCGCTCAGCTTGCATCGCGGGTGCTGTCGCTGAAATATTTCCACCGCATTTCGCAGGACGACTTCCGCGTGCTGCTCCGACACCTGCTCGAAACCGAGCATATCCAGCGCACCGACGAGGGCGGGCTGATAGTCGGGCTCGCGGGCGAGCGGGTGATAAACAGCTTCAAGTTCTACGCCGTATTTCAGGAGAACGAGGAGTACACCGTCCGCTGGGACTCGCAGGAGCTCGGCACTGTGGTGAGCCCGCCGCCTGTGGGCGAAAAGCTCGCCATCGCGGGACACGTGTGGCTCGTCGAGGAGATAGACCACAAGCGCCACCTCGTCTACTGCGAGAAGATAAAGGGCAAGGTGCCCGCCTATTTCGGCGACTGCCCGGGCGACATCAACACGAAGATTCTGCTGCGTATGCGGCAGGTGCTCCGCGAGGACAAGAGCTACCCCTACCTGATGAAAAATGCGGTGCTGCGCCTTGAACAGGGGAGGCAGTCCGCTCGCAATTCGGGCATGACCGACACTCCGCTGATATGTCTCGGCGGCAATATGTGGGCGCTTTTCCCGTGGCTGGGGACGTATGCATTCTTCGCTATGGAGCGCTTTCTGAAGCTTCGCTGCGCCGACAGGCTGGGCCTGCGCGGCATGGACTCGGCACGCCCGTACTATATCCAGTTCACGATGAAGGTTCAGCCCGAGGACTTCTTCCACATACTCGCGGAGGAGGCGCAGGTCGAGTTCGACCCGCTCGCGCTCGTGTACCCGAACGAAGTGCCGATGTTCGAGAAGTACGACCAATATGTCCCGCCCGAGCTCGTGAGAAAAGGCTTTGCCTACGGTATCCTCGATATCGCGGGGATGAAGGAGCGTATCCGCGAGTGGGCATGGGAGTATGGTTCCACAAGCTGAAAAGAACAATTGTTCCACGTGGAACAGCATTACCCGTAAAAAAAGAGCTCCGAGGAGCTCTTTTGCGTTATATTTCCTTCACGTACAGGTGGTCGGTCTCGCCGCCGTAGTTGACTATGTCGCGCAGATATCGGTAGCCGTAGCGCTCGTAGAGCCCGATATACGGTGTAGGGATATAGGTCCTCTCGTAGCCGAGCTCTCCCGCGGCTTTGTTCGCAAAGTCTATGAGCTTTTGGCTTAT
Organism: uncultured Ruminococcus sp.; assembly: GCA_946183385.1. Lineage (GTDB taxonomy): Bacteria > Bacillota > Clostridia > Oscillospirales > Ruminococcaceae > Ruminococcus. Next base: position 614 of record CAMHBN010000106.1, on the reverse strand, counting down.
CCTTTTGCCTCGGTATTCCTCGTCAACGAATACGCCCGATACCCACGGATATATTTCGGGGAGCGGGTAATAGTCGGTTTTCATCAGCGTCGCCGTGCCGACTATCCTTCCGTCAGCAACTGCCGCGAAAACAGCCTCATTCTCGGCGAAGTCCCAGTTTCTCACCATTGCGGCGTTATGCTCCTTTACCTCTTCCCACGAGCAGTTCTCGATAAATCGCACGAGCTCCTCAGCGAGAGCCGAGCCCTTCTCCACTTTAACGACAGTGACTTCCTTTGTCTTGCTGAAGCCGAAATGCGTGCCTAAACGGCTGACTGTATCTGCGAGCGAGAGCCCGTCGGCGCGGTCGATGAAGAACCACTTTCCGCTTCTCGCGCTTTCGTACAAGCCGATGTTGAGCCTATACAGTGTCTCGCTGCAAACTGCCTTTGCCGTTTCGGGAGCTGAGGCACTGTAAACATAGTCCCTGAAGTCCTTGTGATCAGGGCGAGAGCAGTATTCTTCGGCGATGTTTATTGGCTCCTTTATAAGAAAAGCGACCCTTGACACGTCGGATATAGCCTCTGCCTGCTCGGGAGTGAGGTGACAGTCGCATATCACCCTGCCGCTCTGCG
>CAMHBN010000105.1 GCA_946183385.1 uncultured Ruminococcus sp. | reverse complement strand
AACGGCGGCGACAGCGCAAAGACCACACGTATGTCCATAATCAAGGACAATCAGATCCACATGGCTACTCTCTGCGTTGCGGCTTCGCACAGCGTAAACGGCGTATCCAAGCTCCACTCCGAGATAATCAAGGAGTCCGTATTCCGCGACGAGTACGAGAACACGCCCGAGAAGTTCAAGAACGTAACGAACGGTATCGCCTACAGACGCTGGCTGTACCAGTCGAACCCCGCGCTCACGAAGCTGCTCAAGGACACCATCGGCACGAAGTTCATCAAGGACGGCGCAGAGCTTGAAAAGTTCCGCAAGTTCCAGAACGACAAGGAGGTTCTCGGCAAGCTCCTCGCTGTGAAGAAGCAGGCAAAGGAGAGCTTCGCCAAGTATGTCAAGAAGAACAGCGGCATCATCCTTGATTCCGACAGCATTTTCGACGTTCAGGTAAAGCGTCTCCACGAGTACAAGAGACAGCACCTCAACGTTATGAATATCCTCGCAGACTACGCTTATCTGCTCAACAACCCCGACGCTCCGTTCACGCCCAAGACTTACATCTTCGCGGCTAAGGCGGCTCCGGGCTACTACCTTGCAAAGCAGATAATCAAGCTGATATGGGCTATCTCCGAGGAGATAAGAAAGAATCCCCGTATCTCCGACAAGCTGCAGGTCGTATTCCTCGAGAACTACTGCGTAACGCTGTCCGAGCACCTCATGCCTGCCGCTGATATCTCCGAGCAGATATCCCTCGCGGGTACCGAGGCTTCGGGTACGGGCAATATGAAGCTCATGCTCAACGGAGCTATCACCCTCGGTACTCTCGACGGCGCCAACATCGAGATAAAAGAAGCCGCAGGCGACGACAACATCGTCATCTTCGGTATGACCACTCCCGAGGTCAACGACCTCAAGGCTCGCGGCTACGACCCGCAGAGCTACTTCAAAAACGACGGTCGTATCAACGAGGCTATCGAGCGGATGTACCACGGCATAAACGGCTGCACCTTCGTGGACGTTGCGGATTCGCTCCGTCTGCGCGACCCGTACATGGTGCTTGCGGACTTCGACAGCTACAGAAGAGCACAGGCTTACATCACCGAGTGCTACAACAACAAGCCCAAGTGGGCTAAGATGTCGCTCAACAACATCGCAGGAGCGGGTATATTCTCCGCAGACCGCGCTGTCACCGAGTACGCAGACAACATCTGGCACCTCAGATAAGATAATGCAAACAGGGGACGTCCCTGTGCGGCTCAGCCATAATTTCTTTATGGCTGAGCCTAAGTGAATAATGAATAATGAATAACGAATAGCGAATAATTGCGGTGTGCCTTGCGGCACATATTTAAAAATTATCGCCGAAGGCGATACCATAATTATTCACTCTTCACTTTTCACTATTCACTATTCATTTAGCTGTTATGATAAAGGATTTATCATAACAGCGCACAGCTGTCCCCTTTTTCCCGTTCAACTTTTAGTATAAATTTTTGTCCGATATATACTTTCTTAAAAAAAGATGATACTCCGTGTAGGGGCGCACAGTGTGCGCCCCCTACATAAAGCTTTCATTACCACTTAAAATGATAAACAAGGAGGAAAAGTCAGTGAAACCTGTATACGACACATGGGACCTCGGCTGCAAGTCCATATTCGGCGCGATAAGACAGTTCGAGACCTGCCGCTTCTCTATCAGGCTCCACAGGGATATACACCCCGATTTCCCGCCTGTTCTCGTGCTTTTCAGGACCGGCTTCAAGGAACGCTTCATTCAGATGAGCCCGACGGGCGAGGACGGCGAGTGCATAGTCTACTCCTGCGAATACAACGCCCGCTACAGCGACGTTCACTACTATTACTTCTCGTATACGTGCGGCGGTATCAGGCGCTACATCAAGCGTATCAACTGCCACGAGGGCGCAGAGCAGGACGGCGACCTCTTCCAGCTGACCGTCTACGCCAAGGAGTTCCAGACCCCCGACTTCCTCAAGGGCGGTATAATGTACCAGATCTTCCCCGACCGCTTCTGCGCAAGCGGCAAGCCAAAGAAGAACGTCCCCGATGGGCGTGTTCTCCGCGAGGACTGGGGCGGCACGCCGTGGTACAGACCCGACGAGCGCGGTCACGTGTGGAACAACGACTACTTCGGCGGCGATTTTGCGGGTATAGAGTCGAAGCTTCCCTATCTGAAGGAGCTCGGCGTGACCTGCATCTACCTCAACCCTATTTTTGAGGCTCATGAGAACCACCGCTACAACACCGCCGACTACTCGAAGGCTGACCCTCTCCTCGGCACGAACGAGGAGTTCGCTGAGCTCTGCCGTGAGGCGCGTAAGCTCGGCATTTCCGTGATACTCGACGGCGTGTTCTCACACACGGGTGCCGACAGCATATACTTCAACAAGTACGGCAGATATCCGCAGCTCGGCGCATATCAGTCCCGTGACAGCAAATACTTCAACTGGTACAGCTTCATCGACTACCCCGACCAGTACGAGGCTTGGTGGGGCATAGACACTCTCCCCAACGTCAACGAGAACAACGAGGACTACACCCGCTTTATATGCGGAGACGAGGGTATCCTTCACTACTGGCTCAGCAAGGGAGCGGCGGGCTTCCGTCTCGACGTGGCAGACGAGCTCCCCGACCAGTTCATAAACAATCTCCGCAAGTCGGTAAAGAAGCAGGGCAGGGAGAAGCTCATCATCGGCGAGGTATGGGAGGACGCCTCCAACAAGGAGAGCTACGGCATAAAGCGCCGCTATCTCCTCGGCGACCAGCTTGATTCGGTGATGAACTACCCGTTCCGCGAGGCTATAATCAGCTACGTCAAGGGCGGCGACCCGCGTGCCTTCATCTACTCGGTGATGACGATACTCGAGCACTACCCCAAGCCCGTGATAGACGTGCTGATGAACTTCGTCTCGACCCACGACATCGAGCGCGCGATAAACCGCCTCGGCGGCGAATACTGCGACGACAAGAGCAAGGACTGGATGGCTGAGCGCTGGCTCACCGAGGAGCAGTACAGCCACGGCAAGAATCTGCTTAAATCGGCGTTCGCGCTGATGTACTTCCTGCCGGGAGTGCCGTGTATGTACTACGGCGACGAGGCAGGCTTGCAGGGCTATAGAGATCCCTTCAACCGCCGCTGCTACCCGTGGGGGAGCGAGGACCACGAGCTCATCGAGTACGTAAAGGAGCTCGGGCGCGTGAGAAAGTCCATACCCAACCTCAAAGCGGGCAGGACGTACTTCGCCCTCAAGGACGGCTATCTCCCCGACGAGCGCATAATGGCTTTCACGCGGCAGGGCAGCCCGTTCGACTATCTGTTCTTCATCAACCGCACGGGTGATACGGTGACGTTACGCGACGTGGAGGGATTCTTCTCGTTTTTCACGCATTTCGAGGGATATTACGGCGATTTCGGCGAAAATACGCTCACGATACCGCCCTACGGCTACAGCATCATCAAGGCTAAATTCACAGGCTGAAATAATTTTGTGGAAATTTAAGACTGTTTTAAGATTATTTTAAGGTTCATTAAGTATATTATAGGTGGATCAAGTGATCCCCCAATTCCCCTTCTATATTTTGTTTCTTTTTCCTGTGGCTGTACCTGACGGCGGCTAAACCGATAAGCAGGACGCAAAGGTCTGTTGAGAGCGGCTCTTTGCTTCTTGTTTATTCGGCGCCGCGGGTGCGGCTTTTTTATTTTTGCACAGGGTATAAAAATATTCCACTGACTGCATTAATTCTTTTATTGACAATACGGATACAAAGTTTTATAATAGTTTTGGACTGAAAAGTCCTGAATTCAACTGTCAGTCTGTGTATATACGCGCAGACATATCGTGATAAAAATGAAAAAAAATTTTTTTAAGTCCATCGGCGTGTTCCTGAGAGCACTGCCCGATGTACTGCTGTACGAGCTCATCTTCAAGCTCCTTCTCCTCTCCGTGGGAGCCCCTCTCCTCACGCTTCTGCTGAAGCTTACGATGAAGATATCGCACGTCCGCTACATCTCGGACGAAAAGGTGTGGATATACCTCAAAAATCCCGCGACCATAATCGCGATACTGCTGATACTGTTCTTCTCGGCAATGTTCTCGTTCATGGAGCTGTCGGGACTTGCAGCGTGCTACTCCTGCTACTACAAGGGCGAGCGCCTGTCGGTGATAGGAATGTTCCGAACGGGCTTCTTCGCCTTCAAAAAGGCTTTCCGCGGCAAGGGACTGCTGTGCTTCCTCACCTTTGCGGTGTATATGCCCATCGCGCAGTATACGATATCGTCGGGTATATTTCTCGCCCCGCTGCTGCCGATACTCCGCGACGCCTTCCACGCGATAAATACCCGCGGCGCGTTCATCACGTACATTGCCGTGCAGGTAATATTCGTCATTTTCATAGTCAGCAGGAGCTACAGCCTGCACTTCCTCGTCCTCACTGACAAGCCGCTGTACGACTGCACACAGGAGAGCCGCAAGCTCATAATAGGGCAGAAGATGAAGTATGTGCTGTCGCTTGTACTGTGGAGCCTGTTCATCGTGGCGGCTACCGCTGTGATAACGTTTGCGCTGAGCTTCGTGGTGCTGCTCTTCATAAAGGGCTTCACCCGCCCGAACAAGGCGCTCGTATCGTCGCTGAAGGTGCTGAAATACGAGGGAGATATTCTCCGCCATTGCGGCGTTTATATCGACTCCCGCGGTAATGTGCTGGCTGACGGGACGCTTCTTCGCCGATGTTCCAGGGGAAGTGAAGATAACTCTCCCGGAGCGCACGAGCTACAAGCTCGGCAGACCCGCGAGGATAATACTGTATGTCTCTATAATATCGGCGAGCCTGCTGCTCAACTACACCTACCTCAGCGCCCTGCACAAGGGCAACATCAACCTCAATGTCGGCATTATCACGCGCACGCAGGTGACGGCTCACCGCGGGTGCTCGAAGGACGCGCCCGAGAACACTCTTGCCGCCTTTGAGAAGGCGCTCGAGAGCAACACCGACTACATCGAGCTCGACGTGCAGCTCACCAAGGACGAGCAGCTCGTGGTCTTCCACGACGAGAAGCTCGACCGCGCCACGCACGGCAAGGGCAAGCTCAGCGACTACACCTACGACGAGCTGCTGAAGCTCAACATCGTGAGCAAGTACGTCACCGAGGAGGAATTCCCCGACGCGAGGATACCGCTGCTGACGGAGGTCTTCGACCTCGTGGGCGACGAGAAGCTCTACAACATCGAGATAAAGGACCACGGCAACACGAACCTCACCGTGGAAAAGACGGTCGAGGCGATAGAGGAGTACGACCTCGTGGACTCGTGCTATGTCACGTCATTTTCTTATGCGGCGATAAAGAAGGTCAAGCAGCTCGACCCCGACATCAAGACGGGACTTATCGCGAATGTTGCCACGACAACGGCGTTCATGCAGCTGAAAAATATCGACGCGCTCAGTATGAACCACCTGCTCGTGAATGCGACCGTCGTCAACAACGCCCACCAGAACGGCAAGCGCATCTTCGTGTGGACCGTCGATAACAAGGGTGAGATGGAGAAGATGATGTCGCTCGGAGTCGATAATATCATCACCAACCGTCCCGACAAGGCGTCGGAGGTAGTGTACTCGACCACCGTAGGCAAGAAGGTGCTGACGATACTGAAAACTATCTTCGGCGCGTATTGAGCGCAGGACTTGACATTTCTGAAATCTATGCTATAATATAAATAAAGAGGGTACTGCAGCAAGCGGTTCACCCTCAGATATCGTTATTCAGAAATAACCGTATCCTTTGGTCTGGGGCGGTTATTTCTTTTTATTATTGTTAAGCTCTATAAGTGCAACTATAAGTAACATCAATGTTAATAATTCCAATATAGTCATCTTAACTCACCCCCGTTTCCGAGGGAAAGAATAGAACCGCCTACCGTTACGCAGTACCCATAGCTTTATTATACCACGGCAGGAAGGCAATGTCAAATAAACAGCTCCCGAGGCATATCGCTTCGGGAGCTGTTCTGCGTTATTTAAAGAGTGTCGATAACGTCGAGCGAGTGCTCCTCGTTCATAGTGCGGCACATCTCGATGAACTTGTCGAGCGGCACGTTTTTCAGCTGCTTGTTGCCTCTGATGTTGATTGAAACCTGCTCGTTTGCGGCTTCATTGTCGCCGATGATGACAACATACGGATCCTTGAAGTCCTTGAACTTCTTGATCTTGTTCTTCATGTTGTCGTCGGTGTAGTCGACCTCTGCTCTGATGCGGTTCTTCTTGAGGAGGTCGGCCACCTTCTTCGCGTAGTCGTTGTGCTCGGTGCGGATAGGCACGATACCTACCTGCATGGGCGAGAGCCAGAACGGGAATGCACCTGCGAAGTTCTCAGTGATGATACCGATGAAACGCTCGAATGAGCCAAATATAGCGCGGTGTATCATAACGGGCTGCTTCTCCGAGCCGTCCGATGCGATGTACTTCATCTTGAAGTTGAGCGGGAGCTGGAAGTCGAGCTGGATAGTACCCATCTGCCACTCACGTCCGATAGCGTCCT
>CAMHBN010000104.1 GCA_946183385.1 uncultured Ruminococcus sp. | reverse complement strand
AGTTTATAGCGGTTGAGCGTTCGCAATTGCCCATTATATCACAAACACTCAGTCAGTCAAGACCAAGCAAGCGCCGTAAACGGCGGTCTTGACAGCCTTCGCGTTTGTGATTCGCGGCAATTACGCAAACGCCCGGCACCTATCGACCATCAGAATGATATTTACCCATAATAAAAAGGAGTTTTTAACAATGAGTTTCAATGATATTTTCAAGTCCAATTTCTTAGAGAACGTGACGAGCGTCAGCGTGCTCGATATGGCTGTCGCGCTGATACTCGCTTTCGGTCTCGGCATTTTCATATTCCTCGTATACAAGAAGACATACTCGGGAGTAATGTACTCGGCAAGCTTCGGCACTACTCTCGTGGCACTCACAATGATAACCACCGTCGTTATCCTCGCTGTTACGAGCAACGTCGTGCTCTCGCTCGGTATGGTCGGAGCACTTTCCATCGTCCGCTTCCGTACCGCTATCAAGGAGCCGCTCGACATCGCTTTCCTGTTCTGGTCTATCGCAGTGGGAATCGTGCTCGCTGCCGGAATGATACCCCTCGCAGTCATCGGCAGCGTCATCATCGGCGTTATCCTCCTCATCTTCGTCAACCGCAAGGCTCATAAGAACCCCTACATCGTAGTTGTACGCTGCGACGGTCACGATGCCGAGGAGAAGGCTAAGAAGTTCCTCGACGAGAAGGCTGAGAGATGCGTGGTCAAGAGCAAATCCGCACAGAAGGGCGCTGTAGAGCTCAACATGGAGATACGTCTCAAGGATGACAACACCGATTTCGTGAACGCTCTCGCCGATATGGAGGGCGTACAGAGCGCTGTGCTCGTAAGCTACAACGGCGACTATATGGGATAAGGGTGATACGATGTCAGCACATAAGAGCATTGACAAAATATGCGCGGTGATAGTCGCGCTGACGCTCGTCATAGCAGTCGTGTTCTGCTTCGGAAAGTCGCTCGGTATCGAGACGACCGCCAAGGCTATCGGCTACGAGAACAGGCTGTTTGACAAGTCGAAGGTGCACACCCTCGATATCGTCATCAACGACTGGGACAGCTTCATCTCGACCTGCGAGAACGAGGAGTACACCTCGTGCAATGTCATCATCGACGGCGAGGCTGTACGCGATGTCGGTATCCGTGCAAAGGGCAACACCTCGCTGAGCTCCGTCAAGAATATGGACAGCGACCGCTACAGCTTCAAGATAGAGTTTGACCAGTACGACAGCACCAAGAGCTACCACGGACTCGACAAGCTCTGCCTGAACAACATAATTCAGGACAACACATATATGAAGGACTACCTCGCATACACGCTGATGTACGACTTCGGCGCGGACGCTCCGCTTTGCAGCTACGCCTATATCACCGTAAACGGTGAGGACTGGGGGCTCTACCTCGCGGTCGAGGCTGTCGAGGAGTCCTTCCTCCGCCGCAATTACGGCGCGGGCTACGGCGACCTCTACAAGCCAGACAGCATGAGCTTCGGCGGCGGCAGAGGCAACGGTCGCGATTTCAGCATGAGCGACTTCATGGACAAGAGCTCCGAGGACTCAGACGGTGAGCAGTCCGACGACAACAGCAGCGAGAAGCAGTCGGGCGGCGGCTTCGACCCGTCACAGGGCTTCGGCGGAGGTATGCCGAATTTCGGCGGCGGAGATATGCCCGAGGGCTTCGATTTCTCCGACTTCGCCCCGTCCGAGATGTTCGGCGGCAATATGCCTGACTTCGGCGGCGAAATGCCCACCGACTTCGACCCCGAGAATATGCCCGAGGGCTTCGACCCGTCGAATATGGGCGGCGGCAAGGGCGGCTTCGGAGGCGGTATGGGCAGCGACGACGTTAAGCTCAAATACACCGACGACGACTTCGACAGCTACTCCAATATCTTCGGCAACGCGAAAACCACGGTCAATACAGCCGACAAGAAGCGTCTCATCCGCTCGCTGAAGGCTCTCTCCGAGCAGTCCGACCTTGAAAACACGGTCGATGTCGAGGAGGTCATCCGCTACTTCGTGGTGCACAATTTCCTCTGCAACGGCGACAGCTACACGGGTCAGATGATACACAACTACTACCTCTACGAGGAGGACGGTCAGCTCTCGATGATACCGTGGGACTACAACCTTGCCTACGGCTCATTTATGGGCGGAAATGCGTCCTCGTCGGTCAACGACCCGATCGATACTCCCGTTTCGGGCGATATGAGCGACAGACCCATGGTCGCGTGGATATTCTCCGACGACGAGTACACCGAGCTCTACCACGAGCTCTTCGGTGAATTCCTCGACAGCGTGGACTTTGAGCAGCTCGTGGCAGACACAGCCACTCTCATCGACGAGTACGTCGAAAAAGACCCCACCAAGTTCTGCACCTACGACGAGTTCAAGACAGGCGTGGAGGCTATCAGCAAGTTCTGCACTCTCCGCGCAGAAAGCGTGAGAGGACAGCTCGACGGCTCTATCCCCTCCACCTCAGACGGACAGTCCGCGGACAGCTCCGCACTCGTGGACGCATCCGACCTCAATACGTCGGATATGGGCTCTATGGGCGGCGGAATGGGCGGAGGCTTCGGCGGCGGCAAGGGCGGCTTCGGCAAAAGAGCCGAGAGCTCCGATGACGCCGATGATTCCGACAGCACTGACAAGTCCGCAAGAAGGAGCAAGCCCGATAGCAGCGACAGCTCCGACAGTAAGATATCTCTCGGCGGCTCGGGAAAGTCCGCGACTATGCTGAGCAATCTCACCATATCCGAAATAGAAGACGATAACAGCGGCAATGACGCCCGCGGCGGCAGACCTCCTCAGGGAGGCGACTTCGGCGGCGGTCAGATGCCCGATTTCGACCCGAGCAATATGCCCGAGGGTATGGAGCCTCCGCAGGGCTTCGACGGCGAGATGCCGAGCGATTTTGACCCCGCCAATATGCCTGAGGGCTTCGACCCGTCACAGGGCTTCGGCGGTCAGATGCCGAGCGATTTTGACCCCGATAATATCCCCGACGGCACTGCTCCCGCTGCGACAACTTCGTCCGCAGACAAGTCGCCTTCGACCACGACAAGGGTGTCTGCTCCGAAAAATGAGCAGAGCTCCACCACTGCCGCAGTACAGGACTCAACAAGGCAGTCACGCCCGCAGATGGGCTCGTTCCCCGATATGGGCGGCGCTCAGAAGCAGAAGGACCCGATGGTGCTCGTGCTGCTCGGCGTGTCTGTACTGGCATTGCTTGCGGGTCTCGGATTCGCTTTCAAATTCAAGAGATAACATAAAGCGGACGTCTTGCGACGTCCGCTATTCTTGTTCATTCCGTGTTTTTCAGTGCCTCGTCCATCGGGATCTTATTCACCTTTCGCTTGAGCAGGAAGGTCGTGACGAAGTAGGTGGCGAGTCCCATCACGACAGTCTTGATATACGCCGAGGCGGGCACATCGGGAGCGAGCCAGCCCGGGTACTCCATCATCATAGCGCGCCACAGCCAGTCGAGCGCCTTGCTTTCGAGCGGTATGCACAGCAGGAACGACAGCACCGTGACAATGGTGGTCGTGCGGATATAAATACCGCTTATCTCGCGCGGCTCGTAGCCGAGTATCTTCGCTACGGATATGGACTGCGCGTTCTTTTCTATCATCACCTTCGAGAGCAGGTACACCACGAGCACTACCACCGCAATGCCGAGCACTACGAATATGCTCATCATATTGCCCATTGAGCGTCGCAGCTGTCGCGAGGTCTTGGTGACCTCGTCCTCGGTGACGATGGAGGCGATGTACTTCTCGTCGATGTCGTCGAGCTCGCGGTTGGAGAAATAGCCCGAGAAGTAGCCCTCGTCCATGTCGAAGGTCTCATTGAAGAAGTCGATGTCCATGAAGACGACAAGCGCGCTCGGGTACTCGTAAACGCCGCTGAAATCGAAGGTATACTCATTTTCGCCGTACTCGTCGGAGAGGGTTATGCTGTCCCCGACCTTCAAGCCGTACTTGTCCGCGTAGGCGGAGGATACCTTTACGGCGTCGGAGCCGAGAGCCGCGTGGAAGTAGCGGCTGTCGGCGGAAATACCGTACACCGAAACGTCCTCGGTGAAGTCGCCGCGGACTATTTTCAGACTGCCAGCCGCAAATTTTTCGGCGTCCTCGTCCCCGGTGGGCACGGGAGCCTTGAGAATGTACGTATTCCGGGAGATCATGCTGTTTATGCTGTCCTCGCTGAACTTGTCAATAAGCGGCGAGAACATCTGGCTGAACAGCATTATCACGCTCGCGAAGAAAATGCCGACGACTATCGTGAGGTAGCCCGCGTAGTTCTGGAAGAGCACGCGCAGGCGGTAACGCGTCATTATCGGTATCTTCGTATTGAGCTTGAACGCCTTTTTGCGCTGGTGACGCTTGAGGTCGCGGCGGATGAATTTCAGCGGCGAAAGGCTGAGCTTCGACGCGAGCATTATCACGTTTATCGCGATGAGGATTATCATCGGGATAACGGTCGTGTCGATGAAGGCGTTGGGATTCCACAGTGTCTTGTAGCTGACAAGGCTGTATGAGCCGAGGTACATATCAGCCATAAGGTCCTTGAACACGGTGTAGCCGAGGACATTGCCGATAATACACGCTATGAGCAGTACGATCATGGGAGCGGCAAGGTAGTGGCGTATCATCTCGAAGCGCGTATAGCCCGACGCACGGAGCGTGCCGATAACATTGGCTTCCTTGGTGATGGTATTGCTCGTAGTTACAGCAAAAACAAAGGCTATGATGACTATGAGCATATCGAGCATGACTATCATCATTATCCTGTCGTGTCCGAGGTCGTTGCCCGCGAACTTGATAGCGCTGTTGCGGCAGGTAGGGATATAGTTCGTGAGGACTGCCTTCTTCGCGAGCGCCTTCACGAGCTCGTCGCCGCGCTCCGTGGCTTCGCTTCCGAAGACCTCGGCGGGCGGGTCGTCGTACTTCCACGAGTACGACCAGTGGACATAGCTGTCGCTTACCCTGTCGAAGCCGCTTTCGGTCACGATGCCGACTCCGAACTTCTCGGTGTCGAACATAAAGTCGCTGATGTCCTTGTAAAGTGCCGAATAATCGGGCAGAGCAATTATTCCTGTTATCTTGTAGCCGTGTCCGTCGAGGACTATCGTGTCGCCCTGCTGAATGTCGTTGCTCTTCATATAGAGGCGGTCGAGGGCTATCTCGTCCTCAGCCGCGGGAAGCCCGCCGTCGAGCAGGCTGACCTTGTTCACTTTCTTCCTCTCCGTGAAGAGGCGGACAGTGCTGTCGTCGTCGCAGGGAGCGTCCTTGTAGGTGTTCTCGCAGAGGGTGATATCCTCGTCCTCGCAGGCTTCAAGCACCGAGCTGTCGGGCTTTTCCGCGAATTCGAGGTTGCCGTCCTCGATGTTGTAGTCCGCGAAGCTGTTGTCGTAGGCGACCTTCAGGCTTTCGTCGGCGATGAAGTAGCCCGAGGCTATGCCGATAAGCGCGACCATAAATATGAAGATAACGGCGTACTTGCCCGCCTCGCCCTTTATCTCGCGGAGTATACGGCGGTTAAGAGGGTCTCTCATATTGCCGCCTCCTTACCAGTCGAGCTCGTCGGCGGACTGCTTGTGCTCGTTGAGCGTATTCTTCCTTATGACGCCGTCACGGAGCTTCACCACGCGGTCTGCCATATTCTTGATAGCGTCGTTGTGAGTTACCATTATGACGGTGCTGCCGTACTTCTGATTTACGGTCTCGATGAGGCGGAGTATCTCCTTCGAGGTGTTGTAGTCGAGAGCGCCCGTGGGCTCGTCGCAGAGCAGTATATCGGGATTTTTCACGATAGCTCTGCCGATCGCGGTACGCTGCTGCTGACCGCCCGAGAGCTGATTCGGCAGCTTGTGGCGGTGCTCGTAGAGCCCAAGCGTTTTCAGGATATCGTCAACGTTCAGCGGGTTGTCGCTGAGATAAGCTCCGACCTCGATGTTCTCCTTGATGTTGAGGTTAGGTATGAGGTTGTACATCTGGAATATGTAGCCGAGGTGCTTGCGGCGGTAGCGTGTGAGCGCCTTTTCGTTCATATCCGCGGTCTTCTCGCCGCCTATCGAGATGTGACCGCTGTCGGCGCGGTCGATGCCTCCGATGATGTTGAGAAGTGTGGACTTGCCCGAGCCCGACGGTCCGAGAAGTACGCAGAACTCACCTTTTTCGAGCTCAAACGAAATGCCCTTGAGCACCTCGACGCGGCTCTCGCCCTCGCCGAAGGCTTTTTTGATATCGCAGATTTCGATAAACATAAAAATCATCCCTTTCGTTAGTTTTCACTAACTTTGCGCTATTAAATATAGGTCGTTTTCCGACCACGCAATCATTATAGCACATTGTTTCTTTTTTGTCAATACCCATATTTTCACGGCAAAGAAGTGTAGGGGCGGCGTTCCGCCGCCCGTCTATACACCGTCAAATCCACGGCAACGTGTTGTAGGGAACGCCGCCTTCGGCGTTCCGCAATACATTTTCCTTACAGCGTTATAGCCGCTTCGAGCGCTATCTCCATCATATCGCGGAATGTGGTCTGTCTCTCCTCGGGAGTGG
>CAMHBN010000103.1 GCA_946183385.1 uncultured Ruminococcus sp. | reverse complement strand
TTATTGTGAGCACGTCGTCGGTACCCTTGACTGTGATATCGAGGTTGCCGCCATTGTTTGTGAATTCCACTCCATCGGAAGTGATGTCGAAGAACTTGATGATGCTCTTCTCATTGCTCCACTCGTTGATAGTATCGTGGTCGTAGCCCTTTGCGAAGATGTATGTATCAACGCCGTTGCCGCCCATGAGAGTATCATTTCCGGAGCCGCCGTCGAGGATATCATTTCCGTTTGCAGCACCGATACCGTCAGCACCGCCAAGACCGTGGTACTCAACATTGTCGTTTACGTAAATGCCCATCCAGTTGCTGTCGTTCGTATCAACAACGGGGTCGAATGTGATAGTTCTGCCCTCGGTTATCTCATACTGACCGAAGCTCTTGCCCTCTGCCTCGAATACGAAATTGAAGTCGCGGTTGCTGTTGTAATCGAAGAAGTGGTCGATAGTGAGTGAATCATTGCCGAAACGCATGATGAGATCGTTATGACCGTTGCGTGAAAGCTTCATGTTTGATGAAGTATAGCCCTTGATGATAACGGTATTGTCGTCGGACGAAGCATTGATAACATCATTGTCATAGCCTCTTCCGAAGATGTATGTATCGTTGCCGTGGTCGCCCTGAAGGTAGTCATTGCCCTTGCCGCCGTCGAGCACGTCAGCACCTCCGCCGCCGTAGAGCTTGTCGTTGCCGTCTCCGCCGTCGAGGTATGAACCGTGGTCGCCGTCGTAGATTGTATCGTTACCGCCTTCGCCGAAGAGAACATTCACGCCGTTTCTGCCATTGAGGAGGTCGTCGCCGCTTCCGCCATACATGAAGTCCATGTCCTTGCCGCCGTTGAGCGTATCATCACCATCGCCGCCGTAGAAGATGTTGAAGCCATCACCTACCTCGAGGTAATCATCGCCTTCTGTACCGTTTACAACCTTCTCATTCTGGAACGCATTGTCTTCGGGAGTGCTTCCTTCAAATACAATGTTATATTTCAGAGGATCCTTGATGAGGTCGGGAGTTGAGATAGTCTCACCTGTTTCCTTATTTGTGAAAACAAATCCGAATCTGGAATCGATAGAAATATCGTAATCATCAATAGATGCGCCGTCTTTGAAAACGATCTTTGTATTACCGTCACCATCTCTGATAACGTCGTTTCCGTGATCCGTGCCGATATAATAGATATCGTTGCCCGAACCACCGATGAGAGTATCGTCGCCATTGCCACCGAAGATAATATCGTTTCCGCTTCCTGCATTGACAGTGTCGCTGCCTGCGTCAGCCCAGATAATATCGCTTGCTGCTGTTCCGTTAATCGTTTCATCTGATACTGTACCAAACTTGACCTCTGCTGTATTAACTACATCAGAGATATTTGCGAATCTGGAAGATACAGCTGTAAATCTCGAAGTGTATGCCGCAAGCTCGGAAGTACCGTAAACTGCGTCATATTCCTTGAGCCACGAAGCAATGCCATATACAACATCGTCAACGTCAAGACCGCCGTCGATATCAAGGGCAATGATATTGTTGAAGAGTGTGAAGTCGAGAGTTCTCATGCCTGTCTCATCAGCAGTTGCACTTATCATGCTGAGATAGCTTCCTACCATCGTCTCTTTATTGAGAAGGTTGAAGTACATATTCTCGATTTTCTCATAAACTCTCTTGAGTATAGGAGCGGCAACGGTGTTGGGAGTAGAAGAACCGTCAACGCCGACGAAGTCCTCGCCCATGAACTGCTCGATAACATGGAGCTCACGTGCGTCTATTTGTCCGCCTCTTGAATTGATGTCAAGTGCGGCAGAATAGGTTATATTGAAGAGTATCTTCTTGAGGATCACTCTCTTTTCAAAGTAATTATCAGACTTCTTGAATTCATCAACGAGAGCGCCCAATTCGCCTGTTTCATCGTCATTAATAGCAGACGAAAGGTTCTTTACATTTCCGAAGGCCTCAACAGACTCAGCAACAATCTTGTTGCCCTCATCGTCACGCTCCTCTGTATCATGAGTCTTGACTTCAAACCAGTGCTCGGAGACCTCTCTTACAGTGCCATCATTGAATGTAACCTTAGAAGCCTCAGTTACAGCAGTTCCGGTCACGGGGTCGATAGTATTCTTGTCAACGTGTTCAAGGCTGATCGACTTGATGTTTACCTGATTAAGAGTCTTAAGCTCGCTTTTCTCTGAGATTCCGTTCTGATTTTCGTCAACCCATACGCGGAGCTCGAGGAACCTTGAATCCTTCTCATCTATCACGCCGTCGCCTACCTTGCCTGTTTCTTTGTCAACGTCATCGTCAAATTCCTTGAGAGCAACAAAACCCGAAGCAGAAGTTGAACCGTCATTCATAACGACCTGATCGCTGAAAAGCTCTCCGCCGTCATCAATGTAGCCGTTGTGATTTCTGTCGATAACAAGAAGACCGTCTTCCTTGCCTATCCACGCAGTCTTTTCAGCAAAGTTGTTCTTATCGAGGTCGAAATGAACACCGTTCTCGACGCTCGTAAGCTCAATACCGGGCTTTCCGAGGTCAATAATGAGGGGATCGCGAGGAGGTGTAGCATCCTTGGCATCATCGTATTCATCGCCGCCGAGGTCGGGATACTTCTTCTCAAGCTCCTGCAGGATCTTATCCATCTCGTCGAGATACTCATCGTCCTCGTCAATATGATCGCGTGATTTCTTATACTTATCTATGAAGTCAGTAAAAAACTTTCTTGCTGCTTCAGGATCTTTCTGATAGAGATGCTCGACATAAGCAGCGAATCCTTCGGGGGTTACATTATGGGTATCAATATTCTTGGTGAAAAGACTGCTGGGAATGTATGTGCCGCCTGAAGGGAAGCCAGGATTGGAAGAAGACGAACTACTGTCTGTAAATGATGAAGTGTCCGAAGATTCGCCTTTGGTGCTTGTAGTCTTTGTCTTCTCATGTGGCTTGTATATCTCATCATCGTCGCCGGGAACTTCACCATCGAGTGGGATATTATTCTCGATCATGAACTGCTGGATATCAAGGAATGTGGCGTCAAGATACTGCTCGCTCATTCTCAGTTCGCGCATTCTTTCTTTCTGGAGCAGCTTGTTTTTATAAGCCTTGAGAGATTCGCTGCATTCATATGCATATCTCCACTCTATGTACTCATCAAACAAGTCACAGCCGGGGTGATCCTGGTATATCTTGATCATCTGGTCATAAGTCGGACCGTCCTTGAAAGTCTTTTCGAGTTCTGAATTAGAATAATCCTTAGTCCAGTCGATGTATCTGTTGTCTTCAAGGAACATTTCCAGTCTGTACGCGATCTCCGCATCTTCAGGATCGTTGCTTACAGCGTAATCGCCGTACAAGCTATCAAGCTCGGTAAGGTCATTATGAGCTCTTGCAGCTGCTATCGTACCCGGGAGCATATCTCTGACAACTCCCAGCATGGCTGACATAGCCTTGCCATATAAACCGGCAGCCGGGATCTTATCGATAATGCTACTGGAGTCATCGATGAAATCATAAAGTATCTTTTCAAGCTGCTTTTTACCCTCTCGACCGAATGTTCCATCCTCATTCTGGAGCTTCTTGAGATCCTTGAAATTATTATACCATTTATAGCCGGTTTCAAGTGTTTCTTTGCATTCAGTGATTTTTTTGTACGCTTCGATGCCTTTTGACAGCTTATCGCATACAACGCTGTCTTCGGGGATCTTGAGATTCTTTTCAAAATCAACACCGTTAGCGCCGTCAGTTATCATGTAGATAGAAAGAATAGCGTCCTCGCGGCCATGAGCCTTTTCCTCAATGATTTCGATAAAGCAGTCCATAAGCTGCTCTTCGAGATCAGAAACGCCGTCTTCTATCAGCGAGTCAGATTTTTCCTTCAGGATCTCGTAGATCTCTTCTTGGTGATTGTTGAGATAATCTTCAATAGATTCGGAAGATTTAATCTCATCGAGTTGTTCGAGTGCTTTGTTCAGGTCGAATGCCATAGTTTTTTCTCCTTATTTCATTTTTTGCTGCATAGCATATTTTATCTTCCGCGGGCAATAAACACGAAGAAGGATAAAACGAAAAGAATAGTATTATGTCACTTAGTATTATGCCTTAAAACGATATAAAAATAAACTGAATGCTGTCTTCATACAGTGAAAAATTTATCACTTTTCCGTCATCAGACTCATAGTATTTGAGGCTTTCATTATCACCGAACTTCATCTGAGGTTCGCCGAGAGCGGTATAGACCGCTTCATAGTTGTCATTGAGCTTAATGCCTGCAACAGCGATCTTTGGAACATCAAATTTATCCATATCATCGTTCTTGATGAGGAAAGATGAAATCTTGGAATCGCTTGTAATATCCCCAAGCTGTTTGCAATCCTTGAATGCGATCCCTCCGACATACTGTCCCTTGTAGTCAAGGCGGCAGGAAAGCGCATTGTTTTTTTCCGAGTAAGTAGAGTCGTCCGGCTCAACAGTAAAATCACTGCCGAGCATTTCCCAAGTCATATCAGGCGACAGCTGAACACCGCAAACGTAAGAAGCATAAACAGTTTCAGCCATATTGAACGAAGACTCAGTCGCATTTTCTGAAAGCTCCGTTGTAGTCTCAGAGGCGGTAGTTATCGTTGCTTCTGTATGTTCCAGAGTGGTTGAAGCCGAACTATAGCTACTATTGCCTTCAGTTTCGTGACCACACCCCGACAGGGAAGTGAAAGCAACGAGCATACAGCATAATAAAGTCAATGATAGTTTTTTCATAGGCCCTCCTGTCTTATCACGCGTCAGCAATGTGTCATTACAATTCGGAACTCAAAGCTAAAAAATAGCCTCACCAAACAAGTTGTAATGACAAATATTTTTAACGATTTTATTTTACCACTACAGCTGTTGTTTGTCAATAAAACTTATAATATCAATAAAAATTTTTATACCATCCACAATTTTTCAGTCCACACAGTGAATTATATTAGCAATTTGGTGCGTCAACACTTTTTCTGTTCATAACAAACTAATGAAATCTCGCTTTAGTATATAACATACCATTGGCAATTTTTTGTTTCAGATATTCTAATAAATTTTTGAATACAATCCGAAATCGGCGTTCTATACCGACAAATACACCTGAATATGATATATTATCCTCCTTGCGGTGTAGGCCTCCCCCTATACAAGCTGGATAAAGAGGCACACAAATAATAGGACTTCCTATCAGCACAGTAATATCAACAAGGTGGTGAGCTGTTATAAGGTTATTAGTTTATTGCAACTATCCTCTGGTCGGAGGATCTTCATTTCGCATTAATGCTGCACTTTTTTATTGCGCAATGATCTTACTGCATTGAAGAATTAACGAGAAGCTGGTCGAGTGCCGAGGTGTCTGCTGTGATATCATTGATATTGATACCGTTCGATACCTGATTCTCGCTTGTGAATGCGGACATATTCTCTGCAAGGAGAAGTGCCTGTATATCGGTCATATCAGAAACGCTGTCATCAGCAGGGATAGTTCCTGCCTCTCTTACTGGTACCTGTCCAACATAGGTCTTGTCAACAGTTTCTAATTTGCTTTCCTGAACTGCAAAGAGACTTGTTCTGTTGAATATCTTTGATTCGTCGCCAAAGCATTCAAGTCCCTCGTCGAGAGCCATATATGCTATGTTCACCCAGTCAGTGTCATCAATAGCGAACTCTTCGCCGTTCTCGAATGCCTCCTGAGCAGCTGTGATGGCAGCTTCCTTGCGTGCGATGGATTCAGCTGTTGCAGTGAATTCAAATGTGCCCTTGTCAACTGTACCTGTGATGAGGTCTGCGAACTGGAGCTCGTATGTGCCCTGATTCCACTGATAACCGTTTATTGTGAGCACGTCGTCGGTACCCTTGACTGTGATATCGAGGTTGCCGCCGTTATTCGCGAACTCGACCTCGTCAGAGGTGATATCGAAGAACTTGATTATGCTCTTTTCATTGCTCCACTCGTTGATATTATCA
Organism: uncultured Ruminococcus sp.; assembly: GCA_946183385.1. GTDB lineage: Bacteria > Bacillota > Clostridia > Oscillospirales > Ruminococcaceae > Ruminococcus. Next base: position 619 of record CAMHBN010000103.1, on the reverse strand, counting down.
TGGTCGTAGCCCTTTGCGAAGATGTACGTATCCGTGCCGTTGCCGCCCATGAGAGTATCGTTGCCCGAGCCGCCGTCGAGGATATCGTTGCCGTTGCCTGCACCGATACCGTCATTGCCGCCAAGTCCGTGATACTCAACATTACCGTCAACATACAAGCCAAGCCAGTTGCTGTCGTTCGTATCAACAACGGGGTCGAATGTGATAGTTCTTCCCTGTGTTATCTCATACTGACCGAAGCTCTTGCCATCTGCCTCGAATACGAATGTGAAATCTCGATTGCTGTTGTAATCGAAGAAGTGGTCGATAGTGAGCCAGTCGTTGTTGTTGAATCTGATTATAAGGTCGTTGTGGATGTTGCGTGCAAGCTTCATATTCGACGAAGTATAGCCCTTGATGATAACAGTGTTGTTATCGGACGAAGCATTGATAACGTCCTTGTCATAGCCCTTGCCGTAGATATACGTATCATTGCCGTGGTCGCCCTGGAGGTAATCGTCACCCTTGCCGCCGTCGAGTACGTCAGCGCCTCCGCCGCCGTAGAGAGAATCATTGCCGTCTCCACCGTCGAGGTATGAACCGTGGTCGCCGTCGTAGATTGTATCGTTACCGCCTTCGC
>CAMHBN010000102.1 GCA_946183385.1 uncultured Ruminococcus sp. | reverse complement strand
GTATTTGGTCAGGTATGCCTGGTTGTGGCAGGCAACAAAGTTTGCCTTGTTGATGTAGTAGGGGCTCTTGATGGGCTGATCGCCGAAACGCAGGTGCGAAATGGTGATACCGCCGGTCTTCTTGGAGTCATACTGGAAGTATGCCTGCACGTACTTGTCGGTGTGGTCGCCGATGATCTTGATGGAGTCCTTGTTTGCGCCAACTGTACCGTCGCCGCCGAGACCCCAGAACTTGCACTCGATAGTGCCCTCTGCTGCTGTGTTGGGAGCGTCTTCCTCAGCAAGTGAGAGGTTTGTTACATCGTCAACGATACCGAGTGTGAACTGCGGCTTGGGATCAGCCTTTGCGAGCTCTGCATATACAGCGAATACAGATGCGGGAGGTGTATCCTTGGAACCGAGGCCGTAACGTCCGCCGATCACCTTGATGCCGTTTCTGCCTGTAGCATTGAGAGCTGCTACTACATCGAGGTAGAGAGGCTCACCGAGTGAACCGGGCTCCTTTGTTCTGTCGAGAACAGCGATCGTCTTTGCAGTTGCGGGGATAGCCTCTACGAGCTTCTCAGCCGAGAAAGGACGGAACAGACGTACCTTTACGATACCTACCTTCTCGCCCTTCTTGTTGAGGTAGTCGATAACTTCCTCGGCAACGTCGCAGATAGAGCCCATTGCTACGATTACGCGGTCAGCATCGGGTGCGCCGTAGTAGTTGAAGAGCTTGTAGTCTGTGCCGAGCTTTGCGTTTACCTTGCCCATGTACTCCTCAACGATGCCGGGAACTGCATTGTAGTAGGAGTTGCAAGCCTCACGGTGCTGGAAGAAGATGTCTCCGTTCTCGTGAGAACCGCGCATTGTAGGATTCTCGGGATTAAGAGCACGTGCTCGGAATGCCTTTACTGCATCCATATCGCACATTTCCTTCAGATCCTCGTAATCCCATGTCTCGATCTTCTGGATCTCGTGAGATGTACGGAAACCATCAAAGAAGTTTATGAAAGGTACGCGGCTCTTGATAGATGCAAGATGAGCAACAGCTGCAAGATCCATTACTTCCTGCGGGTTGGTCTCAGCAAGCATTGCAAAACCTGTCTGACGGCAAGCATATACGTCGGAGTGGTCGCCGAAAATGTTGAGCGCGTGAGATGCTACGCAGCGTGCAGATACATGGAACACGCAGGGAAGCAGCTCGCCGGCGATCTTGTACATATTCGGGATCATGAGGAGCAGACCCTGTGAAGCAGTATAGGTCGTAGTCAGAGCACCTGCGTTCAGAGAACCGTGAACAGTTCCTGCTGCACCTGCCTCAGACTGCATCTCCTCAACCTTAACGGTCGTGCCGAAAATGTTCTTGACTCCCTGTGCAGACCACTGATCTACATAGTCTGCCATCGGGCTGGAAGGTGTGATCGGGTAGATGCCCGCAACTTCCGTGAAGGCGTAAGAAACATATGCAGCGGCATTATTACCGTCCATTGTTTTCTTTTTTCTTGTGATAGCCATAGGAATGACCTCCTGTAAAAGATTTTTTCAGGGGTTATGAGCATTTTTGCGGTTCCGACACCGTAAAAACGCATATAACTTCATCTCACATTATACCACAAATCGCTCACCTTGTAAACCTCTTTTTTCTTCCAAATTAAATTTAAGTCACATTGACCAAAAAATAACACACTCTCTCACCACTTTGCACAAAGGCAGGGTGAGGGACGACGAGGGCGGCGTCCCCTACGATTCGTTATGGGCAATATATACGTAAATTGGTGGGCGGTCGAGGACGCCCGCCCCTGCAATATGTGTGTCAGGCACAAGGGCAAAAAATAAACCCGACGTTTCCGTCGGGTTTTGAAGATGAGATAAAAAGAAAAATATGTGTAGAACAAAAGAAAGGAGACAACAAAACGAGTGATAAATAATTCAAGATTATTTAACACTGTAGTTATTATACCGCAAATATGACTTTTCGTCAAGTGAAATCCTCAAAAAAACATTTTTGCATAGGATTTTTTGGCATATTTACCAATTATACAGCCAAGGCTTGCGGCAATGTTCACAATACAACTGTTTTTTCATTCGTGTTTTGTTTGGGTATCAGCCGCGGGGATTTGCGGGCGGATAATATCCGCCCCTACAGGTGGTTGCCGTGTGTATGTCTCGGAATTGGCGGGCGGATAATATCCGCCCCTACAGGTGGTTGCCGCGGGTTTGGCGGGATATTGGCGGACGTCCAACGGGCGTCCCTACACAATGTTGTTTCATACCGTGTCGGTTATTTGCGGGCGGATAATATCCGCCCCTACAGGTGGTTGCCGCAGGTTCGGCGGGATATTGGCGGACGCCCAACGGGCGTCCCTACACCGTCACATTAACTCGCAGACGAAGTTCGAGAACTCGACGGGGTTGTCTATCGGCATTCCCTCTATCATCAGCGCCTGTGTGTACAAAAGCTTCGCGTACTTCGTGAGCTTGTCCTTGTCGCCTGCGTCCGCTATCGCTTTCAGCTTCGTGTATATCTCGTGCTCGGGGTTTATTTCAAGCACGCGCTGTGCGTGTACCTGCTGGTCTGTCGGCATAGAGTTGAGTACCTTCTCCATTTCAAGCGTTATCTCGCCCTCGCTCGTGAGGCAGACAGGGTGGGATTTCAGCCTCTGTGAGAGGACTACCTTCGTCACCTTGCCGTCGAGTGCCTTGGCGAGCTCGCCGAGCATATCCGCGCTCTCCTCCTCCTTAGCCTTGAGCTCCTCCTTCTTCTCGGGGGTCTCAAGTCCGAGGTCGTCCGCGGAGACGTTCTTGAACTCCTTGTCCTTGTACTTCGCTATCACCTTTATCGCGAACTCGTCGATGTTGTCGGTGAGGTAGAGTATCTCGTAGCCGTTGTCCTTCACAAGCTCGGTCTGCGGGAGCTGCTCTATGCGTGCCGCACTCTCGCCTGTTGCATAGTAGATGTACTTCTGCTCCTCGCGCATGGCTGTGACGTATTCGTCGAGAGTGACAAGCTTATGCTCGTTCGACGAGGTGAAAAGAAGCAGGTCTTGGAGCTTGTCCTTGTTCATGCCGAATTCGCTGTAGACACCGTACTTTACCTGCATACCGAACGCTTTCCAGAACTCCTCGTACTTCTCGCGCTCGTTCTTGAGCATTTTCTTGAGCTCGGAGCTTATCGTCTTTTCGATGCTCTTCGCTATCACCTTCAGCTGGCGGTCGTGCTGGAGCATCTCACGCGAGATGTTCAGTGAGAGATCCTCGCTGTCTACAAGTCCCTTTACAAAGCTGAAATAGTCGGGGAGAAGGTCGGCGCACTTGTCCATGATAAGGACGCCGTTTGAGTAGAGCTGCAAGCCCTTCTCGTACTCCTTCGAGTAGTAGTCGAACGGTGCTTTCGACGGTATATAGAGCAGCGCGTTGTAGCTCGGCACGCCCTCGTTCTTTACGTGCGCGTATTTCAGCGGCTCGTTGTAATCGTAGAATTTCTCGGTGTAGAAGTGCTTGTAGTCCTCCTCTTTCAGCTCGGACTTGCTCTTCTTCCACAGCGGTACCATGCTGTTGAGGGTCTCTATCTCGATATAGTCCTCGTACTCGACAGGCTTGTTTGCCGCCTTGTCCTCCTCCGACTGCTCTACGGGGCGGCTGTGCTGTACCTTCATCTTGATGGGGAAGCGGATGTAGTCCGAATACTTCTTGATAAGTCCCTTTATGCGGTACTCGTCGAGGAATTCGCCATACTTCTCGTCGTCGGTGTCGTCGAGCAATTCGAGTATGATAACAGTGCCGACGTTCTCTTTCTCGTCCTCGGTGATGGTGTAGCCGTCTACGCCCTTGCTCTCCCAGCGGAATGCCTTGTCGCTGCCGTAAGCCTTGGATATAACGGTCACCTTCTTGGCTACCATGAAAGCCGAATAGAAGCCAACGCCGAACTGTCCGATTATCTGGTTGTCCTCTTCGAGCTTGTTCTCGGTCTTGAACTTGAACGAGCCGCTGTTCGCAATAGTGCCGAGGTTGTTCTCGAGCTCCTCCTCCGTCATTCCGATTCCGTTATCGGTGATCTTAAGCGTGCGGGCTTCCTTGTCGGTGTCTATCCATATCGCGAAGTCATCCTTGCTCAGCCCCACCTTGTCGTCAGTCAGCGACTTGAAATACAGCTTGTCTATCGCGTCGCTCGCGTTCGATATCAGCTCGCGCAGGAATATCTCCTTGTGCGTGTATATCGAGTGTATCATCATTTCAAGCAGGCGCTTCGATTCCGCCTTGAACTTCCTTGTGCCCATTATGAACATCTCCTTCAGAGTTATGATTGAAACAGATTAGCACTCGCTGTGTTCGAGTGCTAAATATAGTATAGTCCTTTTCTGACTGCAAGTCAAGTCTGACGGGGATTGTTTACAATTTGTTCATATTTATAGTAAAAAGAAAAGGCTGTCGGAAAACCGACAGCCCTTATTATAGTATATCTTACTTCTTGTTGATAACTCTTACGCGGATAACGCCGTCTACTGCGTTTATCTTGCCCTCAACCGATGCGGGTACATCGCCTGTTACATCAAGCATTGTGTATGCAAAGTCGCCCTTGCTGGCATTTGCCATGTTCTCGATGTTGATGCCCTCGTTGCCGACTGCTGATGTGATAGATGCGATAGTCGTGGGTACGTTCTTGTGGATTACGCATACCTTCGTGCCTGTGCAGTTCATAGACAGGTTCGGGTAGTTTACGCTGTTTCTGATGTTGCCGTTCTCGAGGTAGTCGATGAGCTCCTCTGCTGCCATTACTGCGCAGTTGTCCTCGCTCTCGGGTGTGGATGCGCCGAGGTGGGGAAGTACGATAACGTTCTCGGCTCCGAGTACGATGTCGTCTGCGAAGTCGGTCACGTACTTGGCAACCTTGCCGTCAGCAATTGCCTTCACTACTGCCTCGCTGTTGATGAGCTCGCCTCTTGCGAGGTTGATGAGACGCACGCCGTCCTTCATCATTGCTATCTGCTCAGCGTCGATGGTGTTCTTCGTCTGAGGTGTGTAGGGCATATGAATTGTGATGTAGTCGCTGTTCTTGTAGATGTCGTTGATGTCCTTTACGACGTCAACTGTGGGCTCGAGGTGGAGTGCTGCGCCTACCGAGAGGTAGGGGTCGTAGCCGATTACCTTCATGCCGAGTGCCTCTGCTGCGTTTGCGATCTTGCCGCCGATCGCGCCGAGTCCGATGATACCGAGGGTCTTGCCTGCTATCTCGGGTCCTGCGAACTTGCTCTTGCCGCTCTCAACTGTCTTGGGAGCGTCCTCTGTGCCCTTGAGGGAAGCAGACCACTGGGCTGCCTCGACTATCTTTCTCGAAGCGAGAAGAAGTGCGCAGATAGCGAGCTCCTTAACTGCGTTGGAGTTTGCGCCGGGGGTGTTGAATACGCAGATGCCCTCCTGTGCGCAGCGGTCTACGGGGATATTGTTTACGCCTGCGCCTGCACGTGCGATAGCTATCAGCTTGTCGCCGAATGTCATGTCGTGCATCTTAGCGGAGCGTACCATTATTGCGTCGGGATTTGCGGGTGCGTCGGCAATCGCATACTTGCTCTTGTCGAATACGTCCGTGCCGACAGATGATATCTTATTGAGTGTCTGTATATTGAACATTGTCATTACCTCTTTCATTGTTATTTTGTGGGAAGATGTAAGGCTCGCGGGAATAAACCCACGGTCTGTACGGGTAAGCAAGCTTACGAGTGACCGCGTGAACCGCCCGCGGGGGCTCCCCGCTTAGGAATTCTCTTCCTCGAACTTCTTCATGAAGGCTACGAGCTTCTCTACGCCCTCGATAGGCATTGCATTGTAGATAGAAGCTCTCATACCGCCGACTGTTCTGTGTCCCTTGAGGTTCTCAAAGCCTGCCTTCTTCGACTCGGCTACGAACTTCTTGTCGAGCTCCTCGTTGCCTGTTACGAAGGGTACGTTCATAAGGCTTCTGTCCTTCTTCTCGACTGTGCCGTGGAACATCTTGCTGCTGTCGAGGAAGTCGTACAGTATCTTTGCCTTCTTCTCGTTGTGAGCCTTCATTGCCTCGAGTCCGCCCATCTTCTTTATCCACTTGAATACCTTGCCGCATACATAGATGCCGTAGCAGGGAGGTGTATTGTAAAGCGACTCGTTCTCTGCCTGTATCTTCCAGTCCATCATTGTGGGGGTGATGGAGAGTGCGGGACCGTCTGCGATGAGGTCCTCGCGGACGATGATTATCTGTACGCCCGAAGGTCCTACGTTCTTCTGTACGCCGCCGTAGATCACGCCGTACTTTGTTACGTCAACGGGCTCAGAGAGGAAGCAGGAGCTTACATCTGCTACGAGCTCGTGTCCCTTTGTGTCGGGGAGCTCCCAGAACTTTGTGCCGTAAATTGTGTTGTTCTCGCAGATGTATACGTAGTCAACGTCCTCGGGGATGTCGAGGTCGGAGCAGTCGGGGATATACGAGAAGGTCTTGTCAGCAGAGGATGCCACTCTTACGACCTCGCCGTACTTCTCAGCCTCCTGTGCTGCCTTCTTCGCCCACTGACCTGTGATTATGTATGCTGCCTTCTTGTTCTTCATCAGGTTCATCGGTACGCCTGCGAATACAAGTGATGCGCCGCCCTGTACGAATATTACCTTGTAGTTGTCGGGGATATTCATG
>CAMHBN010000101.1 GCA_946183385.1 uncultured Ruminococcus sp. | reverse complement strand
CGACTGCGGGAGCTCGTCAAGTGCGCGCTCGCGGACGAACTCGCTCCTGATGTTAGGTATCACCAGCGACTCCATAAAGCGCTTGATGAAGGTGGATTTGCCTGTCCGCACAGGTCCTACAACGCCGATATATATGTCGCCGCCTGTACGCTCGGCGATGCTTGAATAGATGTCTTTAGCCATAGTCTGCTCCTTTGTCGTTATTCTTTTATCGGGATAAGCAGCATTCTGCCGTTTTCGAGCTTTTCGCCTGTGAGGTCGTTCTCCTCCATTATCGCGGAGGCGTCGGTGCTGTAGCGCTTGGCGATGTCCCAGACGTCCTCGTTCTCGACGCCGAAGTAGAGCTTTATCGCGTAGTCGCCGTCGCGCTGCTTCTTTACGGAGTCATCGACCGTTATCGCCGTCACGGCGCGTATCGTAGCAGAGCTCCCCGCGCTTATTTTCAGCGGTATGTCAGCCTTTGCGGTGAGGACTCCCTCGGGCGAGATGTTATATGACACGTTTGCACCCGCGAGCTCCGCTGTGACCTCAGCGCCCGTGAGGTCATCGCCTATATCTATCTGCTCCTCGAAAGCCTCGTCGCGGTCGGGCATTACCATCATGCCCGAGCTGTCCTTCGCCGCCATCGAGTAGGTGAGCATACCCGTTATCATCACCGACCTGCCGTCCTCTCCGACGCGGGTGTTGATGTTCTTGGGCGTGCACCACAGGGCGTATATCTCCGCGGGGACGGCGTCGCCCTCCGCAAGCTTAGCCGAGTGGCGGAAGCTCTCGGCGTATACGGCGGGCAGCTGCTGTGCCTGTATCTCAGAGTATTCGACCTCGCAGGGGTACACGGTCGAGTAGGCATCAACGGCGGTCATTATGTCCGCAGTTTTGACGGCGCGGCAGGTGATGCGGAGTTCGGGCTCGCATCTGAGTATGCGGTTCTCGCCGTCCTTGTCAGCGGCGGGAGTTATCTCGCACGAGATGACCTCCGCGCGGACTATGCACTCGTAGGTATCGTCGAGCCCCTCCATATCGAGTATCTGGCTGTAGGGGAGGGTGAAGCTCATCGGCTCAAGCGAGGAGCTCCCGCCGCTGCTGCACGAGTAGAGGATATCCGCCTTTATCTCGCCCTTTGCGAGAAGCTTGCCCGACACTATTTTCTTCTCGCACTCGCCCGCGGAGCAGGTGCGGTATACGATGTCCTCTGCGGCGGGCTGAGCGGCGGTGAGAGTTATCTCCTCCGAGAGCTGTACCGTCTTTTCCGCGGAAAGATTATTCGCCGCAAAGCGCACAGGGGATTTTTTCAGCTGGATATTCATACCAAAGGCGTCGCTCACCACCTCCTGCGAGCGCTCGCCCTTTACGCCTATCCGCACCGATACCGCGCCTCTCACGTCGAGGCGGCGCTTGTTCACTGCGCGGAAGTTGATGTGGTCGGACTTGGCGGCGAGTGTCACCTCGGGGCTGTCCGCGCTCCTGCCGAGCTCAACCGTCTTCGAGTAGTCCTGCTTCTGCGTCACGCACCTCAGCTCCGAGCCGTCCTCGCCGCAGTAGAGCAGGCGTATCTCGCACCTGAGCTCGTAGGTGAGGCGGTCGCCGCTCACCGACCAGTCGGATACCACGGGTATCACGTCGCACCGCACGAGCCTCACGATGTCGGGGTAGTAGTCGGGGAGTATGTAGTCGAGCTCGATGCCCTGTTCCTGCACGCCGCTGTAGATGACCTCCTCGGCGGGAACGGCTTCTCTGTTCAGTCTGAATTCCATATATTGACCTCCTTGAAAAAATGCTTTACAGCATTATATTCAACGAAGGGTACAAGTATGACTGCGGCGGAATATTGCACAAAATTCGGCGGTCCTACCGCTGATTTTTTACGTTATCGCTGTTTAATATTTAGAAAGTGTAAACTTTCGTGCTGAGCTGTTTACTTTTGCCTCCAAAAGTATTAAAGTATATAATGTATTTTTATGTTTGGAGGATAACAGCAATGAGAAAACAGCTTATAGGCAAAGCAGTTTCCGCATTTATGACGGGCGTCATCGCAGTAGGCAGCGCGGCCCCCGCATTCCTGTCGCCGTATACGGCTATGGCAGGTCAGCAGCTCGGACAGACCGACTTCGACGAGGGCGTAGGTCTGCCGTGGCACATCTGCGAATCTGCTCCCGGCGAAATGGACTTCGAGATAGACAACGGAGTCTACAAGATCACTATCGTCAATCCCGGCGGAGCTTCGCAGGGCGGCGAGGACAGATGGGACTGCCAGTTCCGTCACCGCGGTCTGAAGATAGTCTCGGGACATCAGTACAAGGTCAGCTACGAGATAACCGCTTCCAACAGCGGCAAGTACTACACCAAGATAGGCAACCTCGACGGCGATGTGGAGATATGGCACAATATGTCCACGGGCGACGGCGACTTCAACAACACGTGGGACCCGATACAGATCAACGCCAACGAGACGAAGAAGGTAGAGGTCACGTTCACGCCCTCGCAGTCAATGGACGTCGCGGAGTGGGCATTCCATCTCGGCGGCGACGGACAGTATACCCCCGGCGGCTGCTTCCCCGCGGGCACGGTCATCACCTTCGATAATATGTCCCTCATCGACCTTTCAAGTGACGAGAACGACTACGTTCAGCCCGAGCAGTGGCAGCGTGCGGACATTCTCACGAATCAGGTCGGCTACTTCACCGACCGCGCCAAGAGGGCTACTCTGCTCTGCGACGACAAGAAGGGCGTGAAGTTCGATGTTGTCAACGAGAGCGGCAAGAAGGTCTACTCGGGCAAGAGCGAGTATTTCGGATACGACAGCGATTCCGACGACACCGTACATATCATCGACTTCTCCGACCTCGACGAGGCGGGCGTGTACCACATCGAGGCTGAGAACGGCGCTGTAAGCCGCGAGTTCGCAGTCGGCGGGAGCGATACATATTCGAGTATGCTCTACGACTCGCTCAACTACTTCTATCAGAACCGCAGCGGTATCGACATTGAGGCTTCCCTCATCACCTCGGGCGACGCGAATTCTCTCGCGCGCAAGGCGGGTCACCCGAAGGATATGGCTGAGATAGAGCACACGTGGGGCTACAGCGGTTCGAGCGGCTCTATCGACGTCACGGGCGGCTGGTACGACGCCGGCGACCACGGCAAGTACGTGGTAAACGGCGGCTTCTCGCTGTGGATGATGCAGAATCAGTACGAGACGGCGGTCAGGTACGGCTTCGAGGACAAGTACGCCGACGGCACTATGAATATCCCCGAGAACACCAACGGCTACCCCGACCTCCTCGACGAGGCTCGCTGGGAGATGGACTGGATGTTCAGCATGATAGTTGACAGCGGCGAGTACAAGGATATGGTCTACCACAAGGCTCACGACGAGAAGTGGACGGCTCTCGGCATTGCTCCCGCGGACGACACGATGAAGCGTATCGTCAAGCCTCCGACGACGGCGGCTACCCTCAACTTCGCGGCTTGCGCGGCTCAGTCGGCGAGACTGTGGAAGGGCATCGACGACAGCTTCTCGCAGAAGTGCCTCGACGCGGCGGAGAAGTGCTACGAGGCTGCAAAGAAACATCCCGCGATGTATGCTCCGCTCGATGAATCCGTGGGAGGCGGCGCTTACGGTGACGACGATGTCACCGACGAGTTCTGCTGGGCGGCGACCGAGCTCTTCATCACTACGGGCAACGAGGACTACTACGACGACATTCAGGAGAACAAGTTCTTCCTTTCCGTGCCGACTTCGCTCGGCGGCGGCGAGAGCGTCAACACGATAGGCAGCATGGACTGGGGCAACACCGCGGCTTGCGGTACTCTCAGTGCGGCGCTCAACACCGACGCCTTCGACACGGGCGACGCCGAGATAATCACCGACGCGGTAACAGGTGCGGCTGACAGCTTCCTCGATATCGAGAGCTCGCAGGGCTACGGTCTGCCCTACGGTGCGAGCAAGCTGGCGTATAACGACTCCGATGAGGGCTACGTGTGGGGAAGCAACTCCTTCGTGACCGATAACTCTATCGTTATGGCGTTCGCGTACCTGCTCACGGGCGACAACAAATACATGGACGGCGTTATCGGCGGCATGGACTACATTCTCGGCCGCAACGCCATGGACTACTCCTACGTGACGGGCTACGGCTCGCACACCACCGAGTACCCTCACCACCGCTACTGGTCGTGGCTTATCGACGACACCTTCCCGAAGGCTCCGTGCGGAGTTATGGCAGGCGGTCCGAACTCGGGTATGCAGGATCCGTGGGTGCAGGGCAGCGGCTGGAAAAAGGGGCAGATAGCCCCGCAGAAGTGCTACCTCGACCACATCGAGGCGTGGTGCGTGAATGAGTGTACCATCAACTGGAACGCCTCGCTCGCGTGGGTGGCGGGCTTCCTCGCGGAGGAGAACGGCGGTATCGTCATCGGCGAGACAGGACGCTCGGCGGGCATTGTCAACGACGGCGGCAAGGGTGAGTCCAATGCTAAGGCGACGACTGCCAAGACCGATAAGTCGGGCAAGACGGTCACTACCGCTAAGGCGAAGGCTTCCAAGGCTGACAGCGACTCCGAGAAGAGTGTGTCGGGCGTGTGGATAGCGATCGCGATAATCGTGGCTATTGTGGCAGTTGCGGGAGTTATCCTCGGTATTGCTCTGATGATATTCATCTACAAAATGGTGAAGCTCAAATCCGAGAAGAATCCACCAAGCGACAAGAAATAAAAAACGGCGGTCAGGGGTGTCCCTGACCGCTGTTTGCTTAGTCGCAGTCTGTCATCGTGCTGCCCGATTTGCTGTCGTGGCTCTCATCGGAGGAATGGCTGTCGGACTGCTTGTGCTGGTCGTTCTCGACGTCAACTGTGTGCTTCTTCTTGCTCATTTTTTCACCTTCTCGGATTTATTGGACTGTGTCCTGAGGATAGTATGAGCAGAAATTTCCTGATTATTCACCGAGGTCGAGAGTGAATTCGGTGATGTAGCCGAAGCTCTGGTGACCGTACTGGTCGTCGAATTCGATTGAGCCGTTTTCGTTGGACTGGCAGTTCTTGTCGCCTACCTTTATCGTCAGCGTCTTTGAATCAGTCGATACGGACGCGCTTGCCCATTCGCCGTCGGGCATATCAATGGGATTTATCGGCAGAGCCTCGATGTAGTTGCCGTCCTCGTCGAATACGAACATCAGCGGGTGAACATAATGAGCTTTACCGTCTTCTGTGCCGTTTTCAATTTCCTCGTTCATTGCGATATCGTAGCTCTCGGGATAGCCGCCGTGACAGAGCATCATCGCGGGAGAAATGCTGTATACCGTGAAGTAGAAGCCGTCCTTTTCGGCGGTCTTGTTTATCTGACGGACAAGGCTCGTATCGGCGGTGACATTCTCGCTGAGTTCGAGCCTGCCGTCCTCCTGACCTGTCATTACATCGTAGCTGTGAGGTGTATCGGTATCGTAGTCATAGGTCTGTTTCTCGTTCGACCATATCCTCGTCAGTGTGACTTTTACCTCTGCTGTGTCCTCGAAGCGCGCCTCATACGGGAGTATGCACGTCATACTGCCCGTGAAGCTGTTGCTCTCGCCCTCGTCGATAACAAACGTACCGCTCCAATCTGCACCTCTGTCAAGACCGTCAGCGTATTTGGGAGATATCTGCTCGCCGTTTATTTCAAGCGTAGCCGTGAATCCGAGAGAGTTCAGTCCCTCCTCGTTGCCGTTTGCCATTTTGCCCGTGAAGCCGAGTATCATCTCCACGCCGTCGTAGTAGGCGCTGTCGAGGTCAACACTGAACTTGTCGTTCTCGGCGTGGCTGACCTCCTCGAACTTGACTGCGTGCGGAGCTATCTTGTCGTACTCGTTGCGGTCGAACTTGTCGATAGGTCCTGTGTAGCCGTTATCGTAGGTGATAGTCCTGTCGCGCTTGTCGGAGAGCTTATCGAAAGCTCCGAGCCTCGAAGCTACGGCGACTGTGCCTCCGCAAGCCGCAACTACCGCCACCGATATCGCCGCGATGACCTTGCCCACAGGTCTGTGTTTTATCTTTTTCCTGTTATGTTCGCTTCTCATGTTCATTACCTCTTCCCTGCACCTGCCGCTCGGGCAGATGCGGTCTGTTACGTTTTTATAATCGTTCATATTCATAAGCACATCTCCTCGCCTAAAGTTTTTTTCAGGAGCTTCCGCGCCCTGTAGAGCTGAGTCTGTACGGCTGTTTCGCTTTTGCCGATTATTTTAGCGGTCTCTGTCACGGTGTAGCCCTCATAGTAGTAGAGATGTATCACTATCCTGTACTTCGGAGGCAGCTCCATGACTGCGTGGTATACCGCGCTCTCCTCGGGCGTTTCGTACACGAGCTCCGCCTCGTCGAGCGGTACCGAGTTGTAGAAATACCGATATCTCGCCGAGCGGAACATATCCCTGCACTTGTTCGCCGCGACCTTCATCAGCCACGCCTTTTCGGCTTTGTCGTCGGGGAAGTCAATGTCGGTGCGGAAGCGTTTGAGGAACGTCTCCTGCACGATGTCCTCGGCGTCGGCTGAGTTCTTGCAGTACGCGAAAGCTGCGCGGTAAACGGCACTGCTGTACTTGTCATATATCAGCGCCATCTGCGTATCGTTCACGGCTCGACCTCCTTTCTTTTTGTATCGTGCCCGTTCAGAAG
>CAMHBN010000100.1 GCA_946183385.1 uncultured Ruminococcus sp. | reverse complement strand
TACCGGTATGCACGTGACGGTCTGCGCAAACCTTCCGTATTACATAACCTCGCCCGTGATAATGCTCCTGCTCGAGAGCAAGCTTCCTATTGAGTCGATAACGGTAATGGTGCAGAAGGAAGCCGCGCAGAGGCTGTGTGCGAGGGTCGGCTCGCGCGAATCGGGAGCGATAACCGTCGGCGTCAACTACTACGGCACAGTCCGCAAGCTGTTTGACGTTTCACGCGGGAGCTTTATGCCCTCGCCGAACGTGGATTCCGCGGTCATACGCATAGACATCGACAAGGAGCCGCGCCTCGGAGGCCAGGAGGAGGAATTCTTCTTCAAGGTCGTGAAGGCAGGCTTCTCGCAGAGGCGAAAGACAATGGCAAACGCCCTGTCCTCGCAGCTCGGAGCTGACAAGGAAATGGTATATTCGGTGCTGCGCGGTCTCGGACTGCCCGAAACATCGAGGATAGAATCGCTTGATATGGAGCAGCTGACGGAATTTTCCGCTGCGCTTATGAAGCTTATGAAGTGAGGTGTGAAAATGAGTTTATCCTCAAATAAACGTGTTATCAAATATGACTATTCATCCTACTGCTGTCCGCTCGGTATGCCAGAGAGCTCGGCACGTGTTCTTGCTGATACAGGCATATTCCTGACCGAGCCCGACCCCGAATGTTTGGCTCTGAAAAAGAAAATAGCAGCTTTTGAGCGTGTTCAGGCGGAGAATATAGTCTGCGGAAATTCGACAGCCGAGCTCATCTACAGGACAGTTGTCGGGCTCAGACCTCGCAAGGCGCTTATCTGCGCTCCTGCCGACGCCGAGTATAAGAACATACTTCTTGATAACGGCTGCGATGTTACCGAGTATATGTTGCCGCAGGAGAACAGCTTTGCGCTTACGACCGAGTTCGCGGACTACATCGACCGCGACACGGATATGGTCATAATAAGCAGCCCCAACTGTCCTACAGGGGAGCTCATAACGCCCTACACCCTCGGTATCATAGCAGAGCGCTGCCGCGACAACAATACTATACTTGTCTGTGACGAGCGCTATTTGCAGCTTGTCCGCAACAGCGACAGATTCAGTGCGAAGCACTGTGCAGGTCCGCATATAATTGTGCTGAGGTCGGTTTCGGACTCATTCGGTATGGCAGGTTTAGGGCTTGCCTACGCGATATTTGCCGCCGATAAGATAGCGGGCATCATGTCCGCCGCGGGACACACCGCTCCCGTCCCTACACCCGCACAGCTCGCTGGAGCAGCCGCTCTCGACGACGAGGTCTACCTCAAACGCGCGTGCAGGATACTCACCGACGAGCGCCGTTTCCTCTCGGAGCAGCTCACCCGTATCGGCATAATGGTCTACCCGTCACAGGCGAATTTCCTGCTATTCCGCTGCGAGCTTCCGCTTGACGAGCTCCTCGCAAAGCGCGGCATAAGAATACGCAGCTTCGCGGACGTGAACGGTCTCGGACAGGGCTATTTCGGAGTCGCAGTACGCACGCGAGCCGACAGCAAGCGAATAGTTGCCGAGATAGAGCATATTCTGCGTGTCCGCGAATATATGTCACTCTAAGGTGAATTATATGAACAAAGCAGTTCTTACGATACACCGCATACTATACGCAATTAATGTGCTGATATGGCTCGGGAGCGTTGGATTCTTCCTGTCGAAGTGGAGCATCCTGCCGCGCGATATCGGTATTCATTTCGGAGGGAACGGCGATTTTGATGTCGTCGCAGCGAAGGTATTCGGCTTCTATCCTCATGTCATCGGACTAATAGTTCTTGCGGGAATGACTGTCGCATTTTTAGTCGTCCGCAAGCGCAAAACGGGACTTAAAATAACCGAAAAGGGGGAGACGATATTCAAATCCGAGCTCATAATCACGCTCGAATTATTCCTGATGTACTGCATGGCACTTGTTGCGGTGTGGACTCGCTCCGTCAGCCTGCAAGTGCCGATAGATCAGGGCTTTGTTGGTAATCTATCGCTGATAATGCTTACAGTTGTCGGAGTCGGCGCCGCCGCGGAGGTCATCACCTGCTGCATACACAGGGACAAGTCCGCCGAAAAGAAGGACTCAATGCTCTCCCACAGATTAGCCCGCCTGATAGCGTGGCTGCTGACTTTTGGCGGATTCTGGATGCTCGCCGAGAGCTGGGTACGCCACCCCGCTGACGAGAAGTTCTACTTCGACCCCGATTACTATGGACTTGCCTATTTTGCGAACCTCGACCGCTTCCTCGACAAGCATTGGCTGATAGTCCCGCAGGTCATGGTTGTAGTGATACTCATAGTCCTCGAAGTCATATCCTTGCGGGCAGTGAAGTCGCAGAAAAAGGCGCTCGTTAAGCTCACCGACGATTTAAAGCTTTTCAGCGGCATATTCTTTTTCATAAGCAATTTGACCCTTTGTGCCGAGCAGAGAATAGGAATGGGCTTTGTCATTTTTTTCGCGATATTTTATGTTATCGCATTCATACTGTACTTCGTCCGAAAGAGAAAAGAGTAAAAAATCCCCGAAGCAGACCGCTTCGGGGATAGCTTTTATATACTTACTTTTCGAGAGCCTTAAAGCCGTTTTTGATATCATCGAGGATATCCTCAACATTTTCAAGACCAACAGAGAGACGGATCATTCCGCCCTCGATACCGCACGCCACGAGCTGCTCGTCAGTGAGCTGACGGTGAGTAGCGCTTGCGGGGTGGAGCACACAGGTGCGGATATCCGCAACGTGTACCTCATTGGAAGCGAGTGAGAGCGAATCCATAAACTTCACAGCCTCGTTTCTGCCGCCCTTGATAACGAACGAGATAACGCCGCTTGTACCGTTCGGGAGGTACTTCTGCGCGAGCTCGTGATAGGGACTGCTCTTGAGACCCGGATAATTCACGGACTCAACGTGCTCGTTAGCCTCGAGGAACTCAGCGACCTTCATAGCATTCTCGCAGTGACGCTCCATTCTTATCGGAAGAGTTTCAAGACCGAGGTTGAGGTAGAATGCGGACTGAGCCGACGGATAGCAGCCGAAGTCTCTCATGAGCTGCATTCTTGCCTTGATGATGTAGGCAGCCTTGCCGTAAGCCTTGGTGTATACGGTGCCATGATAGCTCTCGTCGGGCTCTGTGAACTCTGGGAACTTGCCGCTCGTCCAGTCGAAATTGCCAGAATCAACGATAACACCGCCGCCCTGTACAGCGTGACCATCCATGTACTTGGTAGTGGAGTGGATAACGATATCCGCGCCGAACTCAAAGGGACGGCAGAGGAAAGGAGTCGGGAAGGTGTTGTCGATGATGAGCGGAACGCCGTTCTTGTGTGCTATCTTAGCGAACTTCTCGATGTCGAATACCGAGAGAGCGGGGTTTGCAAGAGTCTCGCCGAAAACAGCCTTTGTATTGGGCTTGAATGCCGCCTGGATCTCCTCTTCGGAAGCGTCAGCGTTTACGAATATACACTCGATACCGAGCTTCTTGAGTGTGAAAGCGAAGAGGTTAACGGTACCGCCGTAGATAGTAGCCGCAGAGATGAAGCTGTCTCCGGCTTTGAGGATATTGAGCAGTGAGAGCAGTGAAGCCGCCTGACCGCTTGAGGTGCACATTGCGCCGATACCGCCCTCAAGAGCGGCTATCTTATCCTCGACAGCCATAACTGTGGGATTCTCAAAGCGCGAGTAGATAAGGCTCTTGGTGGGGTCGTCAAAAACAGCAGCTACATCGTCTGTAGAATCATAGACATAAGTAGTGCTCTGAACAATAGGTACTACCCTTGGTTCGGTATTTTTGGGAGTATAGCCTGCGTGCAGGCATTTGGTTTCGATCTTCATTGTTGGGATTCCTCCTGTGATTGTGATAGTATTATTTATTCTTGGAGACAAATTTCTTCACCTTGGGAACGCAGAATTCAAGTACCGCGCAGTACTTATCAACGAAAGTGATGATATAGGTCTCTTTAAATCTTGGCATGGGACGGGTCATAGGCCACATATGCTTTTCGATCATATCCTGTTCCTTTTCGGATATATCGGTGAGCAGAGCGGCATTCTCGGCCGACATAAGGCTGTGCATAGCGCTGTGTCTGAGCTGCCCCTTCTCGCGTGCGGAGTTGAACTCCTTGCGGTCGTAGTAGAACATATCGTGCATAAGACCTGCTCTTGCGGCAGAGCGCGCGTCGAGCCTGAGCTTCCTGCACACGATAAAGCCGTAGTACGACACGTTCACGCAGTGCTGATAGCGTGTGGTCGAGATATGATGGGTGATATCCTTCAGGCGCTCTATCTCGGGAGCGTCGATGATATCGCTGACGCAGTCGTAGTAGACGCTGTCAGAGAGCTCTTTTTTCGAGCATATAGCTTTAAGCATTATTTGTTGTTCCATTCTATCTTTATTCGGCAATGCCGTTATAGATATTATACAATAAATCAACAAAAAAATCAATACCATAACATTATATTTATGTGATGGATTTATGAATATATGTGATAAAAAAGTGTGTTTTTCCCAAATAATTGATTAGAATTTGCGAGCTTGCTTGACAAATATGAACGGGTTGTGTATAATAAAATAGGCAGATGAGACTGCCGCTATCAGTCATAAGTATTTGAAAGGATTGGATCAGATGAAAACACTGACAAAAAGAATTATTGCAGTATTTGCAGTCGTTTGCGTAGCCATGTCAAGCTTTGCAGGCTGTGGAAATAAGAAACCGAGTACATCGGAAACCGAAGCGGTAATACAGTATCCGCTTGAATTCGGCGAAGCAGAGAGCGGAAATGCTCTCGGTACAGCTCCGGAGCTTGAGACAGAGGCTCCGGAAACAGAAGCTGTGGAGGTAACGACCGAGATCGAGGATGTAACAGATGCAGACGGTCAGCCCGTTACAACAGCTGTTATCGTAACAGACGCCGCAGGCTCGACAGTTACCGACGATTCGGGCGCTGCAGTTACTTCTATAGTTAATGCTACGACTATAGTTACGAAGGCAGCATCACAGACCACGACCACTGCAAGATATGAGTCCAAGCAGGACGGCAGATACGCAATGTGGCTCGATATTTCCAAGGACGAGAACTTTTACTTCGAGGGCGACTTCCTCCACATTGTATTCAAGGTAAAGAATGACGCTCCCGACGGCGACTATAAGATAAGGATATCACCCGATCTCTCTGACGTAGCAGGTACAGCTGTATATCCGAGCAAGGTGATCGACGGTACAGTAAGAGTCAACAAGGGCACTATTGAGGATGTAGACGTATCCGGAGAGAGCGGAATGGTATTCTACGGAAATAACGTAGCCTGCAAGCAGGGAGATACCGTTGACTGCTACATCAACATCAAAAACAACACAGGTCTTGTTGCATTCGTTATCTGGTTCTACTTCGACAGCAACGCACTTGATTTCGTAAGTGCCGAGGCATCGGGCGAGTACAAGAAGATCGCCCGCGACACAGAGGTAGGCGCAGGCGGCAAGGCTGCAACTGCTGAATAAGCTTCATAATATAAACTCCTATAAATGCTTAACTGCCATTGGTTTCCCAATGGCAGTCTTTTTTTGTGCATTGTCCGCTCAGACAAATCGCGACATAGATCATAGTATGATTATTTCCTGTTCAAGCTCAATTGAGTAAAGCGCCAGTCCCACGATCTTCTTCTCGGTGGTGAGCTCCATTGCGGCTTTATATATCTGTAGCTGAGCAGTGTACCGCTCGCGGAGCTCCTCCGCTGTCAGCCCGCGGTCGGACTTGTAATCCACGATGACGAGTCCTTCGTCCGACTCGTAAATGAGGTCGATGATACCCTTTATCATGCCGTCGGAGCGGCTTATCCTCTCGAATATACCGCCTTCAAGCTCCAGCTGAGCCGCCGCGACCATAAACTTTTTCTCACGCTGACAGCTTTTAGCCGCACTTATCTTACGGTAAAGTCCGCTGGTGAAGAAAGCGGCTATTTTCTGAGGGTCAATGCAGTCCGCCTGTGCTTTGTCGAGGAATCCGAGCTCTGCGAGCCTCTTAGTCTCGGTGACAGGGTCAGCGGCAGCTCCATCGAAGTCGCAGTACTGGAAAAATGTGTGAATAGCCGTACCGCGCTCGGCTCCCGTGAGCTTATTAATTCCCGTGATAAAGCGCGGACGTGCGAGACGGAGGTCGAACTCCTCGTCGTCACGGAATTTCCGCGTTATCTGCGTAACACTGAGCTTTGCACTGACGTCCGTCAGAGAGTCGTCGTACTTGGAGTTTATCATATCGGTGATACGCTCAATTATCTCCGTATCGGGAGCAGCGGGCTCCTCAGCCTTTATTTCGGGCAGTGCGAGTTCCTCGATATTGCAGACATTGTAAGTGAACAGCGCATCGGAGGTGTCACTTGCTGGAAAGCCGAACGAGCTGTCCTCCAGACCTATTTTTTTAGCGATATCAGGGAAGCTCCCGTGCATCATCAGACAGAGCCACAGCCAGTCAGCATTTGACTTTGCCTCGCGGACAAGTGAACGTATAATGCTTCCGTTTATAACACAGCTGTCCGCGAGAGAACGCACGCGTTTGAGCGATTTCTCGCCGCACGAGAGGTTGATGAAGAGCTGCTGTTTTGCCCTTGTCATACCAACGTAGAGCAGGCGCATCTCCTCGCTGCGCGAGTCATTCTCGCTCTCGGCAC
>CAMHBN010000099.1 GCA_946183385.1 uncultured Ruminococcus sp. | reverse complement strand
TGCTCGAAGCCTCGGCTATAGCCTCGTCTGCCTTGGAGTTTGCCTCCGCGAGAGCAGCCTCGGCAGCTTCAAGACCGTCATCGACTGCCTTGTCTACTGCTACCTCCAGCGAAGCGTTATCCTTTTCTATCTCTGCCTTATCCGCAGCTAACGCCGCGTCAAGCTGTGCCTGAGCATCGGCAGCTGCCTGCTCCGCACCACCGTAAGCTTCAACAAGCGTCTCATCTATCGGGAGCGAGTTGCCGTCCTCGTCGTAGAAGACGATGTTATCGATGTACATATTGCCCTCGTTCTGAGCTCCCCACCTCATAATGAGGAAGACAGCCTCGTCCATTGTCTCGTCCCAGCACTGTCCGCCAGCCGCGAGAGCGAACTTGAACTCGGCATGAGCAGCACCCGACATCTCGAAGTTGTACTCGCCGCCGCTCCATTCGCCGAACTGGTACCACTTGTCGCCTGCGACGTTAGCTCCGCCGCCGCCGCCGATCCAGCCCGGAGCCTTCAGCAGCTCGCCGTCGTCGTTCTTGAAATCGGAAGCTGTAGCGTCCGCGTAAACGTCGAACTGGATAGAGCGCACCTTAGCCACATTCTCATGGCTGAGAAGCATTGCCGCGTCTATCTGTATCTTCTGTACCGTGCCGTTTGCGCAGTTCTTACCGTCGTCTGTGAAGCGGAGCATCTTATTGCCCTGCACCTCGACTATCTCGAGCTTGCCCTGTGCGGAGTCGTCATCTGTCGTCTTGGGCGAAGCGAAATAGAAGTGTCCGTCGTCGAATGTGATGGCATTCGGGTCGGAAGCCTCAACGGGCTTGGGCGGCTCGAGTGCCTCCGTTGTAGCCTCGGTAGCCTCTACCGTGGAAGCCTCTGTTGAAGCGGCAGTCGTAGCCTCGGAGCTCTCGGACGACGAGCCCTTGTCTCCGCAGCCCGCGACAGCAGCCGCAAGTGTGAGCGACATAGCGCTCGCAAGAATCTTTTTGTAATCCATAATGATTATCTCCTTCCTATCAGAAATGCCCCCTGCAAGCAGAGGGCATTATCCTTATAGCTTTAGTCAGACTGAATTAGTCCTTCTTTCTTACTGCGAAAGCTGTAGCAGCAGCAAGACCGAGTGCAGCAACCGCAACAGCAGCACCTGCGTCGCCTGTCTGAGCGGAAGCCTCGCCCTTCTTGGAGGCTGTTGTTGTAGCTGTACCTGTGCCTGTTGTAGTTGTAGAAGTTGTAGTTGTTGTAGACTCAGAACCTGTTGTGGTCGTAGCCTCAGTTGTAGTTGTGGGAGCCTCAACGCCGTCGTCAGTCTTTACGCTCTTTATTGTGAGCTTAGCGCTTGTATCCTTAAGGTCTCCGCCGTACTCAAAGATCGGGATATTTGTCTGAACGTAGAGAATCTGAGCTGTTGAAGAAGGCTCGTCGAACTTCCACTCAACAGTGTACTCACCGTCGCCTGTGATCTTAACGATCTCGTCAGCGGGGATCTTGCCCGACTCGTACTCGCCCATGTGACGGCTGTAAGGTCCGACGCCGCCGCAGAGGAAAGCCTCGAGATCCTTATCAGTTGCGCTGCCCTCGGACTTGACCTTGGAGTCGGAACCGATACCTGAAACCTCAAAAGTTACCTTGATGTAGCTTGTATAGGGATTCTCTGTATCCTCAGTGGGGATATCCGAAACAGCAGGTGAAGCCCACTGGTTGAGGATATTGGCTCTGAGGAGCTTGCCGTCGTCGGAAGTACCTGCGGAATTTCCGGAATCAGTGTACTTGACATCCTTCTCTACAGCGAAAGATGTAACGCTCATTGCGCAGAATGCAGAAGCGGCAACGACTGATGCAGCCATAGCTGCGAGGATCTTGTTCATCTTCATAATAAAAAACTCCTTACTTATCGTGCGTATAAGCGGAAAAACAGAGGGAAACGCGCACTTATTTTTATAAAATCATTTTAGCATAATTGCAAACAGTTGTAAAGTGGCAGTTTGCACAATGTTAACAGAGGATTGAACCGCGAATTGCAGCGTATTCAACAGTTTTTCTCTGCTGCCGAGCCTATTATTCCAACGACCTCCTTCATCATATCGAACGGGCGCTTCTTTGGGTCGATTTTTACCGAAACATAGGACTTTCCCGAGCCGTTGAAGGTTATCCTGCCCTTATACGAAGCCGACAGTGCCTGTATCTGGTCTATGGTGAGATATTCCGTGTAGAAGTACATCTGCGCGTTCTTCTGCGATATCTCCGTGATACCGAGATGCGCCGCCTTGTTCCTCAGGAGCGATACCTCGATGAGCCCCACCACCGATTTCGGCGGCTCGCCGTAACGGTCTATCAGCTCGTCGATGAGGTCGAACTTGTCCTCGTCGCGGGTGACGTGCATTATCTTCTTGTACAGGTCGATACGCTGGTTGAGGCTCTCGATGTAGTTCTCGGGGATATGCGCGTCTATCTGTATATCCACGAGGCACTCGGGCACCTTCTCGGGCTGCTCGCCCTTCTCCTCGGCTATAGCCTCCGACAGGAGCTGCAAATACATATCGTAGCCGACAGCCTCCATGTGACCGTGCTGACTGCCTCCGAGTATGCTTCCGGCGCCGCGTATCTCAAGGTCGCGCAGAGCTATGCGGAAGCCGCTGCCGAACTGCGTGAACTCGCGCATTGCGTTGAGACGCTTGGCGGCTATCTCGGTCAGCACCTTGTCGCGGCGGTAGGTGAAGTAGGCATAACCGCGGCGATTAGAGCGTCCCACGCGTCCGCGGAGCTGATACAGCTGCGAGAGCCCGAAGCGGTCGGAGTCTTCGATTATCAGCGTGTTCACATTTGGGACGTCCACGCCTGTCTCGATTATGGTCGTGCAGACGAGGATGTCTATCTCGTGCTCGACGAGCTGCTCCCAGATATCGGACATCTCGTCCTCGCCCATCTGACCGTGCGCCACGGCGATACGTGCCTCGGGCAGGAGCTGATGAAGCCTGTCCGCGCACGCGAGTATGCTCTCGACGCGGTTGTGTATGTAGTAGACCTGTCCGCCGCGCCTGAGCTCGCGCACTATCGCCTGCACGACCGTGCCGACGTTGTACTCGATGACGTAGGTCTGCACGGGGTATCTGTCCTGCGGCGGCTCCTCGAGGACGGACATATCGCGTATGCCGCTCATAGCCATATTCAGCGTTCGCGGGATAGGCGTAGCCGAAAGCATGAGGACGTCCACACCCGTGAAGCTCTCCTTGAACTTCTCCTTGTGAGCCACGCCGAAGCGCTGCTCCTCGTCGATTATGGCGAGTCCGAGGTCCTTGAACTTCACGCTCTTCTGTATGATCTTGTGCGTGCCGATGAGGAGGTCTATCCGCCCCTGTGCGAGCTTCTTCACTATTTCCGCCTGCTGCTTGGGCGAGCGGTAGCGGCTGAGGAGCTCCACGTTCACGGGGAAGTGCTCGAATCGGCGCAGAGCCGTCTGATAGTGCTGATACGCGAGGACTGTCGTCGGCGCGAGGATAGCGCACTGCTTGCCCGAGAGTATGCACTTCATAGCCGCGCGGAAGGCGACCTCGGTCTTGCCGAAGCCGACGTCTCCGCAGAGCAGGCGCTCCATCGGACGGATACGCTCCATATCCGACTTTATCTCGGCTATAGCGGTGAGCTGGTCGTCCGTCTCGACGTAGGGGAAGCGCTCCTCGAAATCGTGCTGTATCTCGTCGTCGGGATAGAAGGCGAAGCCCTCGCTCTTCTCGCGCTTGGCGTAGAGGGCTATCAGCTCGTGAGCCATGTCCTTGACCGCACGCTTGACGTTGCTGCGCGTGCGCTGCCACTCGCCGGAGCTGAGCTTGTTCAGCTTCACGCCGCTGTCATCGCGCGGACCGATGTACTTCGATACCATGTCGAGCTGCGTAACGGGTATGTAGAGCTTGTCCGTGCCCGCGTACTGAATAGTGATGTAGTCCTTGACAACGCCGTCGAATTCGAGCTTGCGTATGCCGATGAAGCGTCCGATACCGTGTGCGCTGTGTACAACGAGGTCGCCCTCGGTGATATCCGCGAGACTGCGTATCTCCTCCGCCTTGTTCCGCTTGGAGCGGGTCTTTCGCTTGCGGACGGAATCCATCGCGCGTCCCTGAGTGATGAGGACAGTCCTGTTCTCAGGGTACTCAAAGCCGCTGCTGAGGCTCCCCGACATCAGCGCCACACGTCCCGCACGGAGCTCAAGGTCGTCCGTCGCGATATCGCAGGGAATGCCCGCGTCCTCCAGGTCCTGACGTATTATCGGGAGGGTCTTCTCGCTGCCCGCGCAGAGCAGTATGCGGTACTTGCGCACCTTGTAGTCGGTGACGTCCTCGATGAGCTGCTTGAGCTCGCCGCCCCAGTAGGCGGTCTGCATAGCCTCGAAGCTGACGAGGCGGCGGAAGTCGATGCGCTCGCCGCCCTGCACGAAGTTGCTCATATAGAGGCAGACCTTCTTCTCCGCGATGAGCTGTATCTTCGCGAGCTCAAGGCAGTAGCCCTCCAGCCCCTTGCAGAGCTGACCGTCCTCCATGAGCACCTTTATGTCCTCGTTGTAGCGCGTGGTTATGCCCGCCGCGCTGTCCATGACGTTGGAGTAATCACTGAACAGCACCGCCCCGTCAACGTAGTCGAAAACCGTCGAGGGCTCGCCGTAAACGAGCGGATAATACTTCATTCCGTGAGCGAGTATCTCCCCTGCCCTCAGTCTGCGGACGTCCGCGCCGAGGTGCTCGCGAATGAGCTCCATACGCTTGCCGCGCACCTTCTTGCAGAGCTCCTCAATCTTGTCCGCGAGCTCATTCCCGTCGTAGAGTATCTCTCCCGCAGGCGATATCTCGGCTTTTTCGAGCCTTACGTCCGAGCGGCGCTGTGTGTCCGTCTCGAACTCGGAAATGCTCTCTATCTCGTCGCCCCACAGCTCGATACGTATGGGCTTGTCAGCTTGCACGGGGAAGATGTCGATGATGTCGCCGCGGACGGAGAACTGCGACGCTCCCTCGACCTTTTCGCTGCGCTGGTAGCCGCTCCGAGTGAGGGAAAGGCAGAGCCCGTCACGGTCAATCTCCTGCCCCGCTTTGAGCTCTATACCAGCCGCGATGAGGACTCCGACAGGTATAACGGGCTGCATTACGGCTTCAATGCTCGCGCATATCACGCGGCAGTCGCCGTGCACCGCCCTCGCGAGCGCCGATACGCGCATATACTCATACTCGCGGTTGGCACTGTCAACGGGCGTGAAGACGAGCTCCTTCGACGGAAAGAGCACGGCGCTCTCGCTGCCCGACATCATATTGATGTCGTCGCAGAGCTTCTTCGCCTCAGCCTCACTGCCTGTGATGACGAGGCTGACATTTCCCGTGTCGAGGGCGTTTATCAGCTGCGCCCTGTGTATATGCGAAAGACCCGTCACGGAGACGGGTGAGATGTTTTTTTCAATTGCCTCCCGAACGCTCTTATAGCCCGAGAGCTCGGTGAAAATGTCCTTGAATAGCTTCATAATTATCCCCTGTCAGGAATTATACTTATTCATCGCCTCGTCGGTCTTGCCTTGAACCATGAGCTTTATGCACTCGCAGGCGTTGTCGGCGGCTTCCCTGAGCTTCGCCGCGTCCTCCTTGCCGAACTTGCCGAGCACCCACTTCGCGAGGTCGTAGTCGGGGTGCGGCTTCTTGCCGACTCCCATCTTTATGCGCGGGAAGTCGTCCCTGCCCGTGAGCTCGATGATACTCCTCATTCCGTTGTGACCGCCGTGGCTGCCCTTGCGGCGTATGCGGAGCTTCCCCGGCTCGAGGGAGATGTCGTCGTAGATGACGATGAGGTTCGCGGTGTCTATCTTGTAGAACTCCAGCGCCTGCACGACGGACTCGCCGCTGTTGTTCATATAGGTCGTAGGTTTGAGCAGGAGACAGCGCTTGTCCCCGATGGTGACTTCCGCGGTCTTGCCCTTGAAGCGGAGGCGGTCTATCTTCTCGCCGAGCTGCTCCGCGAGCGTATCTATCGTGAAGAAGCCCGCATTGTGGCGGCTTCCCTCGTATTCGAGCCCGGGGTTGCCGAGGCCCGCTATCACATACTCTATTTTACCTCTTGCCGCCGTCGAATTAGCGGAAATACGGTCGAACACGTCAAAAATACTCATTTTATCTCTCCTTGCTGACTTGTACATCAGCTTATTATACCATATCCCGCCCCAAAATGCAACTTTACAGGGCACAAAAAATCGCCCGTCAGGGCGAAATCACAAACAAAGAGAAAAGACGCTCTTCACCGACACCCTCTCAAAAGTCAGTGAAGAACGTCTCTCAGCGTCAGAAAAGCGCACCCTCTATACGCATCTCCGACTACGGCAGATACAATCCGAAGTATCCATACATCCAACTGCTGTTGTGGGTCATGTCTACAGCGTGTAAACTGTCTGAAGCTGAGTTTAGGCGATTAAACATATTATAGGCATTAATGTTTAATAAACAGCTTTCTTGCCCTAATGTCTGCAAAGACGTAGTGTTGAAACCAAGATCCGGCGGAGTTTGAACCGGAAAGCAGATCGAGATGTATTTGCCGTTGATCACAGGACACAATAATAATTCATATTGTGCTGTCGAACGAATCCCTGTTTTTGGCAGTTTTTCGGTTCCGACACTTGTATTATAAAATAAACCCGCAAGATAATCAACCTATAATATTGCTCATTTTTAGCACAAAATTGCGATTAAATGATGGATCGGATACTTTAATATTTAGTTAATATAATATATATTATATCCAGTATATATTTCGTTCAT
>CAMHBN010000098.1 GCA_946183385.1 uncultured Ruminococcus sp. | reverse complement strand
GACTCCTCAACGCTGATGTATACAACAACGGCGACGGAGTAACAGCACGTGATGCACTGTCCGTACAGATGTACGACGCAGGTGAGCTTGCTTTCCTCCCTGAGGATTAACATCATCCTCAAAACAAATCTTTTTCCCTCATTAAGGAAGCCGCATTCTATATGCGGCTTCCTGCTTTATCCGTTTTTTCGCAATACAAAAAGCCATATCACCGAGTGGTATGGCTTCTTTTTATGCCGATATTATCCCTTGATGAGATTCCTGTATTTTCGCGGAGTCATCCCTGTGCTCAGCGTGAACTGCCTCTGGAAATACTTAAAGTCCAGATATCCGCATTTCTCGGAGATATCGTTTATGCCGAGCGTGGTGGTCAGGAGGTAATATTTTGCTCTCGCGATACGGGCGTTGATACAGTCCTGATGGAACGACAGCCCGAAACAGCTCTTGTAGCTCCGACGGAAGTAGTCAAGGCGGTCTGTGTATGCATTCTCGCTGTCGGGCTCGAAGGTGACCTCGGTGGAGCTGTATATGCGGTCGCGAACGCTGATAAGCTCAGGGAAATTCCTGTTCCCGCGCAGCGCCGCAAGCTTGTTGTGTTCCGCCTTTATCAGCTCCGTACTGCGCTTGAGCAGCTCGTCGAAGTCACTGCCGTCACAGGGTATCGCAACGCACGCGAACGAGCTCGTTCCCGCATAGTTTGTATACGACTTCTCCTGCAGGAGCACGGCAGTCAGCAGGTCGGAGATGAAATCGGGCTCGGCAAGGCTCTGCACTATGCAGACGAACATATCCTCATCGGTACGTCCCGCGACATCGTGATTTCCGCAGAATTTCGCTATCGCTTTTGATACGCCGAGAACAGCCTCGGTCTTGCGGCGTATCCCCTCGTCGCTCACCATACTCGGGAAGAGGTCGATACGCAGTGCAACGAAATAGAGCTGCCTGCTCCCGTGTACTCTTATGGTCTGGAACACCCTTCGCAGTCCCCTTTTATTGTTCATGCCGGTGAGAGTGTCTCTGTTTTCCGAGACATTCTGGCAGCTGATAAGGTAGCGTATATCATTTTTCAGGCGCAGGAACTCCAGTCCGATGGAAAACGATTTGAGCCAGTGCCTGTAAACGTCCTCATAGCTTGATGGCGTGCTGTACAGCAGTGCCATATAGCCGAAAAGCTTCTGTCCCGAAAACAGCGGATTGAGATAGCAGACAGCCGCGTCGCTGTTGCGCTCGAAGAAGGTGTGGAGGTTCGCATGGTCCTTCTCGAACGGTGCGCTGCCGTCAAAAATGCTTACCGCATTCATAACGCCGGAGCAGTCGGAAACGGCTTCGTTCCAGTCGGAGTAAAGGCAGAAGTAGATGTTCTGCTTGTACTGTATCATCCACTGATACTCCTTGATTATCGCCATGAAGCCCTCCATATCGCGGCAGAGCGTAAGCTTGTGCTCCATCGAGCTGAAAAGACTGAGCTCATTAAAATCCTGGCGGCGCTCGGCGCTTCTGAGCTCCGAGACGGACTGTGCCTCGTCCGCTTTGCAGGGACAGCTGTTTCCGAATACGAACCTGCCGCGCGGCGGGATATACTGCGGCGGTACTCTGCCTTCGATAAGGCTTTGCAGATGCTCAGCTGCGGAGGCTCCGAGCTCGGTGCGCCCCTTGCGGAAAGAAGTCAGCGCAGGAGAGTGGTATATTCTTTTGTCGGAGAAGTCGTAACTCACAACGCTGACCTGCTCGGGGATACGTATTCCTGCGTCAAAAAAGCGGCGCATTATACCGTAAGCCATCACGTCGTTCGCGCACACGATAGCCTGAGGGAGCCTGAGCTCGCCGCTTATATAACGCTCAGCGAGCTGCTCGCCCGAGGTGAACCAGAAGTCGCCGTAGTATATCTTGCTTTCATCAGGCTCTATGCCGTGCTTCTCAAGCGCTCTGAGATAGCCGTCAACACGCCGATGCGACGACTCTATCTGCTCCATACCCGTCAGTATCGCGATGTCGGTGAAGCCGTGCTCCTCGATGAGGTGCGAGGTCAGTTCCTCAACGTCGGCGGCGTCATCGGTGCTGAGCAGTGTGTAATCAAGCGTTTCAAATTCAGCGAGGCGCGTGCCGATACCTACTATTGGTACTTTCGCTTTTCCGAGCACGGAGGCTATATGCTCGCGGGAACGCTCCACAATGAACGATTCGCACAGAAGGATTATGCCGCTGACGTCCTGTGACAGCACAAAGTCATATATCTTCCGCTCGCAAAGAAGATCGTCGTCCACTTGTACGATGTTATATATCTTTGAAAAAACGACAGTCGAATAGCCGTTCTTTTTGTTCTCCGAGATGATACCGCCAAGCAGCTCCTTTTCCGCAAATCCGCTTGCAATGGCAGTCACTACCGCGATGATTGGCTTTCTTGGATTTTTCATCTGTCACCTCCGAAATGTATCGCTGATAACGGAGCGGCTCGTTTCAATGTGCAAGTCACCTGGCAACGCGCTCCGTTTTTTCTATTATAGCACATCCATGCCCCAAAAGTAAAGCCAATATGCTCCATACTGCAAAAAGCGGCACCTTTTCGGGTGCCGCTGAGCTTTACGGTTTATTGCATTATATTCACTTCCGCGGTGACCATTCCGCCTCCGCCCGAGGCATTTTCGATAGTGATACCGCCGCCGAGCTTTCGGCTCAGGAGCCAGCATATATACAGTCCGAGCCCGAAATGCGTCTTGTCCTCCTCGCTCTCGTCGCGGTAGAATGGCTTCCACGCCTTTCTCATCGCGTCCTCGGAGAAGCCCCTGCCGTCGTCATTTACGACTATTTTCAGCGAGCTTTCGCCGAGCTCCGCCCTGCATTCAACAAAGCTCTCGGTGTAGTGTAAAGCATTGGAGGCGAGGTTGAGGAATATCTCCATAAGGAGCTCCGTGTCCGTATAAACGACCTGCTCCCCGTCTCCGTCGGAGATGAAGCGGAACACGTCTGACCCGCACAGGAGCTCGCCGCTCTCGGAGATATGCCTGCACAGCTCGCCGAAAGTGATGGGCTTGACCTCGGGGATAATGTCCTCGAGTCTGTTCACGCCGCTCATTTTTTCGGTATAGCTTTTCAGCCTGTCCACCTGTCCCGCCATCTTCTCCATTATCTCGGTCTGCTTCTCGGGAGCGAGCTTCCCGCCGCACTGCTTTATCAGCTCCATATAGCCGTTCAGCACGGTTATCGGCGTGCGCAGGTCGTGCGAGAACGCGGAGCTGAGCCGCTTTCTCTCCTCAAGGCTTTTCCACAGAGTGTAGTTGCTGTCGTAGAGATTGCGGCGCATATCCTCGAATGAGCCGCAGAGCCGTCCGAGCTCGTTATCGGTGCTGCACCCGACCTTAAAGTCGAGCTCGTCGTTCCTTATCCTGTCGGAAGCCTTCATCAGCGTATCTACGGGCGGAGCTATCTCCCTGCGGAAGAATATCTGCGCCGTAACGCACAGGCACAGCACCGACCACAGCGGTACAAGCACTATCCGCGAGCAGTAGAGCAGCTTACCTGTCATGTAGTAACGGTATGTCGGCTCCTTACTCCAGTCAGTGGCATTTACGAACCACGTCTGGAGATACACCGTTACCGATTCGATTATGATGCCTCCGACCACGCATACTGTCAGGCACGGTATGAGGTACCTTATCAGCGCGGTCAGGAGCGTCCTTTTGCTTATTTTATCCATTTATATCCCATACCCCATACAGTCCCTATATGGCTCTCCTCGCCGTACTTCACGAGCTTTGCTCTCAGACGGCGGATGTGCTCGGCGACGACCGAGCTGTCGCCCTCCGCATCGTAGCCCCATATCTTCTCGTATATGCGTTCCTTGTCGAATATCTGCCCCGTATTCATTGAGAGGAGCTCGATGATACCGTATTCCTTCTTGGTGAGGTCTATCCTTTCGTCTCCCACCGAGACCGTCCTCTCGGTGTAGTTGATAACGGTGTTGCCGTAGAATCTGACATTGGCAGCCGCGGCAGAGCGTCTGTCGCGGCGGATATGCGCAGCTATGCGTGCGCCGAGCTCGTCGAGCGAAAACGGCTTGATTATGTAATCGTCCCCGCCTGCCGCGAAGCCGCTTATCTTGTCCGAATCCTCCACACGTGCGGTGAGGAAGAGTATCGGGCAGTTTATGTGCTCCCTGAGCCGCGAGCAGACCTCCAGTCCGTTCATTTCGGGCATATTCACATCGAGGAGAATGAGGTCGGGAGAGTTGGAGGCTGCTTCGAGAGCCTGAGCGCCGTTGTACGCGGTATATACGCAGTAGCCGCTGAGCTCGAGGTAATCCTTCAGCAGGCTGACGACGTCCTTTTCATCGTCGGCGACGAGTATCTTATACATAGCTTCACTTCCTTGCTAAAAACAATTATACTATCTGTCGGCGGAGATGTCAACGCTCTAATTCTCGTTCTTTGCAATCTTGCGGTATATCAGAGCTGCCGCTATCAGCACGGCTCCCGTCACCGCAACCACGGGCTTGCAGCCGCTGATACCGTAAGACATCGACATCAGGCAGAATTTCCAGAGCTCCTTTTTCAGGAAGAGGTTCATCATGAAATACATCAGTGACACCATATACCCGATTATGGGATTGTCGGTCACAGCCGCGAAGAAGAAGCCGAAGCAGCCTATCGCGAAGGCTCCCGCGAATGCTCCCGCGAGCATCCTGAACGTGACATCGCAGTCGTTGCACATCATATACCCGCCGAGCACTCCGATGAGCACAGCCAGTATAACGAGCGAGCAGACTATCCGCATACCCGTGACGATGTGGCGGCTCGTCTTCTTTGAGCGCACCACTTCAAATATGCACTCGTTCTGCTCGGGAGCAAGTATCGGCGTGAGGAGCACTATCCCCATAAGGAGCGGCATCGTCTCGAGCGGGATAGCCGCCATACGGCTGCTCAGCCCCTCAAGTCCGAATATCACGGGAGTCACGAGCAGTACGCCGACTGCCGCAAGATAGTGCACGAGGAGGTTATGCCTTACGTCTGAATATGCTATCCTTGCCAAACAGCCTGATTCCATTGAAACGCCCTCCCCTCTTTGCATTGTATATCGCTGCCGTCAGTCCGACAAGTGCCAGTGACACGACAGTCCAGAAAATACGGCTGAAAATGAAGTTTCCCGCATTTGCGATGAAAAGGCTTCTCTCCGTAGCGGTGTTGTGACGGCATATCAGACCGAATCTGCCGATACGACCTGCGAGTGCCGTACTTCCCGTCATTACGCTGTAGAACCATAAAGCCACCTGTACGAATATCGCCGCCGTCGAGGAGAATATCTCAGTGATGAACATACCTACAGCGGTCGAGGTCATAAGTATCGGCAGGAGCCATACTGTCGGGAGCTTGAAGAAGCCGAGATAGTCCATTGGTTCGCCCTTGTACACTATTATCGCCTGAACGAGCGCTATGAGCATCTGCACGAATACGGGAATGCTCATTGTGAATATGAGTGCGGCATACCTTGTCAGCACGAGTCTGAGCGACGATATGCTCCTCGTGTAGATGAGCTCGTGCATACGGCGCTTTCTGTCCGCAGCAGTCAGCGAGGCGGCAGCAAATACGGGGATAATGCCGAGAGCGATACCGCTGTAGTCGCTGAACAGTCTCGCGAGTCCGCCCGTTATCCTGTCCTTTGTATAGAAGTCGTCATACTCTGCCTTTGCTTCCTCGTAGGTCATCGGTACAAACGAATAATTGCTTACAAGTGCATCGGGGTCATACTCGGAGCCGCCTCCGAGGATATCGTCGATATCGCCCATTATCTCGGTGAAACGCTCATAAGTCAGGCTGTCCGAGATGGGCACATCGTAGTATGCGTACATGGGCTCCGTCGAGTCGCCAAGGAAGTATTGTTCGCCCGTACCGAGTATCTCCCCGAGCCCGCTGTCGTCGGTACCCGTCAGCTCTTTCAGGTATTCCGCTATCTTTGCCTGTTTCTTATCCTTGAGGTGGACGCCCTTGTAGAAGCCGAAGGGATAGCAGACATACTTGTTTGCAGCGTATTCGCCGACGAGGGAATCAAGGGCTCCGGACATGATGACATCGTGGTTTTCTTCTATCTTATCGCCGTAATCGCCCACACCCTCGACAGGCGGCATTTCCCGAAATGTTCCGCCGCCGTAATACTGCGTGAAAAAGAAGAAAAACGATATGATGCAGTATATGATAAATGCGATGGAGCAGATTATCTTCTTGCATTCAAGTCTGAACAGCATTACTCCTCACCGCCTTTCGCGTCACAGCCGTGACTGTGGAGGCAGTACATATACGCGCCCTCAAGGTCTGGCTCGGTGAGTACGGCGTTGGGGAGGTCGGGCTCGGTGTCGGAGACTATCGTCACGGTGGTATATTCAGCCTGCGCGACCATTCCCGTGACTATGTACTCCTTCTTAATCTGAGCCATGTAGCGCTTCTCGATATTGGCGGTATAGACGTGTCCGCGCGCATTTTCGAGGAGCTCCCGCACAGTGCCGCACCAGAGTATCCTTCCGCTGTCCATGATGGCTATCTTCTCACAGGTGGACTCCACGTCGCCGACGATGTGTGTGGAGAGGATAACTATGCGCTCCTCTGCAAGCTCGCAGAGCAGATTGCGGAAGCGGATGCGCTCCTCGGGGTCGAGACCGGCAGTGGGCTCATCAACGATGAGCACCTTCGGGTCGTGTATGATAGCCTGCGCGATACCGAGGCGGCGCTTCATACCGCCTGAGAGAGCTTTTACCTTCTTGTTGCGGTGCTCGGACAGATTAACCTTTTTCAGGAGCTCCGTCA
>CAMHBN010000097.1 GCA_946183385.1 uncultured Ruminococcus sp. | reverse complement strand
CTTGCGTCACCGATGCGGAGCGTATAGTCCCTGTCGCCGTCGCTGACGGTGATGACGTACGGGTCATTGAGCCCGTATTTCTCCTTGTTTGCGCCGGTGGCTTCACCGTAGTTGGTATCGGCTTCGAGGTCGCAGATTGTCGAGCATATCAGCTGAGCCTTGTCCTGAGCGACGCTGAAGGTGTTGCCCGAATCGGGAGCATTCACCCATCTGTCGCCGTCGAGCCTCAGCTTGTAATCGCCCTCGGCGCCGTTTATCTCTATCGTACCGATGGAGCTGACGTCGATATCGAAGAGCTGGTTCTCCGCGAGCTCCTTCGACTGCTTTTCCTTGTCCTTCTTATCGGTGTTCTGCACGTAGAGGAAGGCGCCCGCCGAGATAGCCGCCGCAGAGACGAGACTTATGACTGCGATGATACCTTTTCTCATTAAGCATATCTCCTTTTCAGCCATACTGCAAGACCCGCGATGAGGAACACCGCAGGGATTATGAAGAACAGCTTGATAGTGCGTGCGGCGTCGTTTGCGTCCTTGAAGGTGAGCGTGTCGTAGGAGTTCGACTTCGCGCCTATGCCCATATCAATGTCGCTGTTGTAGAGCCATGTATTCGAGAAGAGCGTGAGCATTCTCGTACCCGTGGTAGCCATTGTCCACCTGTCGTTGCTGATGGCGTCGTCCGAGCCGATGAGGTAGAGCTTTGCGCCTGTCTGCTTGTTGTAGGAGTAGTAGCCGAACACGAGCGGTGCGTTTGAGAGGTCAGCCGCGACCTCTGCCGTGTCGTCGTCGCCGCCCATGGGCGTGCTGACGGTGGTATAGGAGTTGCTGTCCTGCTCAAGTGTGAGGTTTTCGATAATGGAGTATTTCTCCATCTGCTCGCCCGAGTAGGTGAGCTCGAAGAAGCTTCGTGTATTCGATACGTAGGGGTAGATACCCGCGTCGCTGTCCTGTATCTTGTTGTTGAGGTCGGTGGTGAGGTCCTCGGTAGCGTCAGCGCTGGGGTAGGGGTAGGATACCTTTATGAACTTTTCGAGTATCTTGTCGCGGGCAGCTATCAGCGCGGTATCGTCCTGTGTAGCGTATATCATATCCTCGGTGAGTGCATTGCTCGCGAGGACAACGTTTGCCTGGAGCATGGTGCTTCTCTCGGAAACGGTATTGTAGTGCATACCGAGCTGGAACACCGCAAGGAGCTTCTCGATGTTGGTGAATCTGCCCTTTGTGTCGCAGGGAGGTATTATCATCGAGATAGCGCCGCCGTTGTCGGCATAGGCCTTGAGCTTGTTGAAGTCGGAGTCGCTTATGTCCTTCTCGGGAGCGACGAGGTAAACTATCGCCGCATTTGAGGGGATAGACTCGACCGTGTTGAGGTCGAGCTCGTCAACGCTGTAGTTGTCGGTCTTGATAGCGTCTGCGTAGTTGGAGTAGTCCGCGAGTGACCTGCTGCCGTAGCCCTTGAGGAAGTACACCGTCGGGAGACTTCCGCTCGTGCAGAGCTCGATAGCACCCGCGATGAGCTCCTCGCCCTCATACATAAGGATGTCGTTCGAGTCGGTGGGGAAGCATCTGATGAAGGATACCTTCTTGGTAACGTCGCCGCACTTGATGAAGATGTCGGCGGGATTGACGCTGAGCGTGCCCGTCGGGTCGAGGCTCTTAGCCATATCGACGTCCTCGTTCGGGTCGAAGCAGGTGAGCGTGATGTTGTCGCGCTTTTCGAGCTCGGTGAGCGTGTGGTAGAGCGGCAGGTACTTGGGCACCTCCTGCAGGTCGTTGAGCTGCGAGAGGAAGTACACGTCGATGTGCTTGTCCGAGGTATCATCGAGGAGCTGCCTTGTTATCGGGTTGAGCGTATACTGACCCGTCGGCGTCATATCGAACACCTTGTCCTTGTAGGCGAATATCATATTGACAGGTATGAATATCAGCAGTATGAGAATCGCGAGCACGATAGCGAACGCGCCCGAGAAGTCGAATTTTTTCTTTCCCATTTCAGCTTACCCCCTTTTCCAGCGTCTTCTCTCGATGGCGATGTAGTTCCACGAGAGGCAGATGATGATAGCCGAGGCGAAGAATACGAGGTCGGAGAGCCTGATGAAGCCCTGCGAGAAGTAAGCGAATCTCGGCTGAGCCGCGAAGGCGTAGAGGAATGCCTGGAGCTTCGGGTACTGCATGATGAAGTCCGTGCGCGAGAAGTCGTCGATGAAGAGGAAGACGAACATGATAATCTCACCGATAACGGCGGCGATAATGGAGTTCTCGGTAAAGCTCGAAACGAGCTGACCCACTGCGATGAACATCGCACCCCAAGCAAAGAAGCCGATGTACGCGCATATAAGCTGGTTCATAACGAGCGTACCGTGGAAGTAGGTGAATATCGGGAAGATGGCAGAGCCCGCTATCATGAAGAGGAAAACTGTCAGATTGGCGAGGTACTTGCCGATGATTATCTCGATAACGCTGACGGGCGAGGTCATAAGGAGCACCTCGGTGCCGAACTTGCGCTCGTCCGCGAATGTCCTCATCGTGAGAATGGGTATGAGGAAGATGAAGAAGAAAATGACATTGTAGAAGATGTCGGGGAAGGTGAACTGGAGCACGGGGTTGTCGAGGTTGCCGAGGGCGTTGTTGAACATCAGTGTGAACAGGAACATAAACAGCGCCGTGATGACATACGCGAAGGGCGTATAGAAGAACGACTGGAGCTCCTTCTTATAAACGGAAAACATTATTCATCGCCCTCCTTTTTCTCTTCGTTGTCGGACTCTCCGTCCGCTTCCTCCGAAACGGGCTCGATCTCGTCGAGCAGCTCGAGCAGACCGTTCCTGCCGCTCGATTTGTTTATCATATCCACGAATACAGCCTCAAGGTCGGGCTTTTCGGTGTATATCTCGGAAATTTGTATACCGTGGGAAATAAGCTCGGACATAATGGCATTCTTGGTATCGTCGCCTGCGCCGTCCTTGAGCTTGACCGCGAACGAGAAGAAGTCGTTGCCCTCGGCGTCGATGGAGGCTATCTCCTGCACGCCGTCGGTGAGCTCGATGATGTTGGAGGTCTTTGCGCGGTCGCCCTTGACCTTGATGTGGAGGGTCAGGCTTCCGCCGAGCTTCTTTTCGAGGTTCTCGATGGTATCGACAGCCTTGATGTCGCCCTTGTTTATGATAACGACCCTGTCACATACAGCGCTGACCTCGGAGAGGATATGCGAGCTGAAAATGACGGAGTGTTCCTTCTTCAGGTCCTTGATTATATTTCTGACCTCGATGACCTGATTTGGGTCAAGACCGACGGTAGGCTCGTCGAGGATGAGAAATTTCGGGTTGCCGAGCAGAGCCTGCGCGAAGCCGACACGCTGCTTGTAGCCCTTGGACAGGTTCTTGATGAGCTTGTCCTGCACATCCTCTATCTTGAGGAGCTTCATAACGCGAGTTATCTCGTCCCTGCGCTCGGAGGAGCGTATACGCTTGAGCCCCGCGCAGAAGGAGAGGTACTCCTTTACGCGCATATCGGGGTAGACGGGCGGTATCTCGGGGAGATAGCCGATGTTCTTCTTGGCGGCTACAGGCTCCTTGGAGATGTCGCTGCCGAAGATGGTGACCGTACCCGCCGTCATAGGCAGGTAGCCGGCTATCATGTTCATGGTGGTGGATTTTCCCGCACCGTTTGGTCCGAGGAATCCGAGTATCTCATTATCGTTTATCGTGAAGCTTATATTGTTCACGGCGCGGTTATTGCCGTAATACTTCGTGAGCTTATCAATGGTGATCATGAGGTGCTCCTTTCTATAATAGTATAGAGATGGATAAGGGTATACTGTCACATCATACCTGCTTATTATTGCAGAAGAGTGTGTTAAGCACGTGAATAATTAATGAATAAACCGTTAAATAAAGAGCATGGCAGAGCAGAGAAATCGGCGTAGAATCGTATAAATACACCAATTGATAAAAATAATGATTTTATTAATTATAGGTTCATATAAGCTGATTTGATGATTTTGGGCGGGTGGGCAAAATGTACAAAAAAGGCTTCGGTTATGTGTGCATTGCAACAAAAAAACGAGGGGCAAAATGTGAAAACAATTCAAACTGTTGACACGCTCTTAAAAGTGGAATATAATTGTTATGAAAATAGTTTGAGAATTGTGTGTTCGCTTTGTGAAGCGGCATACAGTGTACGAGGTATTTTCGTATACGCTCCTGTCCTGAGAGGGCAGGAAAGGCTTTTTTATCCATTTTTAAACCAAATTTTA
This sequence comes from uncultured Ruminococcus sp., assembly GCA_946183385.1. Lineage (GTDB taxonomy): Bacteria > Bacillota > Clostridia > Oscillospirales > Ruminococcaceae > Ruminococcus. The sequence goes on along the minus strand of CAMHBN010000097.1, from coordinate 2,578 downwards.
TGAGAGGGGTTAAAAAACAATGATAAGCAAAAAGAACAAGGCACTCTGTGCCGGCGTACTTGCTGCTGCAATGTCCGCTTCAGCTATGGTTCCGACATTTGCTTCAGCTGCAGAGGCTAACAAGTATGCTTCTGAGGGCGGCGCAAACGAGTCCTACGCTAAGATGTTCGAGTCACTGTACGATGATGTTATCACAAACGGTGAGAAGAACGGCTATCTCAGCAAGAACAACAACGGTTCCGGTTCATTCGGTATCCCTTACCACGCAGTAGAGACTCTCTGTGTTGAGGCTCCCGACTACGGTCATGAGACAACATCAGAGGCTATGTCCTACATCGTATGGGTAACAGCTATGCACGATGTACTCGCTAAGAAGGGCGCTATCAGCGGCTCTACAGGCGATCTCCAGAAGGGCTGGAAGACACTTGAGGCTCTCATCCCCGGCTGGTCTGCAAATGCATTCAAGGGCGATAAGGGCGAGATCGACTACAGCTCACTCTGGAAGCTCAACAAGGTAAAGGCTGATACAACAACAGAAGAGCCCGAGCCTTCGGGATATCCTGCAAAGCAGAACGGCGTTGACGCTTACAACCCGATCTTCAAGGACTTCAAGTCCGCTTACGGCAGCGATAACGGTTACTACCTCATGCACTGGCTCGCAGACGTTGAAGACTGGTATGGCTTCGGCGGCGGCAAGGGACAGTTCACATTCATCAATACATTCCAGCGCGGTGAGCAGGAGTCCTGCTTCGAGACAGTTCCTCAGGGCTGTATCGAGGACCTCAAGTACGGTATGGCAGTAAATGACGCTCACTACAAGATGACAGGTATCAAGGCTGTTATCAACGGCTGGGAGAAGGAAGGCGCTCTTGCTCCTCAGTACAGCTTCACAAACGCTCCTGACGCTGAGGATCGTGCTATCCAGGCTATCTACTTCGCAAGCATGAACGGCGTAGACTGCGGCGAGATCACAGGCCTTGCAGCTAAGATGGGTGACCAGTGCCGTAACGATATGTTCGATAAGTATTATAAGGCTATCGGATGCCAGAGCATCGACGCTAAGTCTGACAGCGAGTCTGCTTCACACAGCTCTATAAAGTCCCAGCACTTCCTCATGGCTTGGTATACAGCTTGGGGCGGATCCACATTCCCGTGGTACGCTGAGAACAACCCGAGCGGCAACTACGACTGGGCGTTCCAGATCGGCTGCTCGCACTCACATCAGTTCTATCAGAATCCTCTCGCTGCTTACGCTCTCGCTTACGATCCCGTAATGAGCAAGGCAATGAAGGCTTCCGACGCTGTTGCTGACTACAAGGAGTCCTTCAAGAGACAGATCGAGTTCTACCTCTGGCTCCAGTCCAAGGACGGTCCGTTCGCCGGTGGTTGTACAAACTCCAAGGGCGGTCAGTACAAGAAGTACGATTCAAGCGATCCGCTCTTCTACGATATGTGCTATGTTGAGCACCCTGTTTACGCTGACCCGGGTTCAAACCACTGGATCGGTAACCAGGTATGGTCAACTCAGCGTCTCGCAGAGCTCTACTACTACGTTAAGAAGAACGGCGACCTCTCCAAGGATACATTCGGCGGTCTCTCACTTGAAGAAGCCCTCGAGACTCTCCTTACAAGATGGGTCAACTGGTTCGTTGAGAACACAGAGTTCAACAAGGCTGATGACGACGGAAACATCATGGCTTACGCTATTCCTTCGACCCTCGACTGGAGCGGTAAGCCCGCTACATGGAACGGCAAGTACGATGCAAAGGCTAACGACGGTCTTACATGTACTATCGGCGGTTACGGCCAGGGAGATATCGGATGCGTATCCTCACTCTGTAATACACTTATCTACTTCGCAGCTGCTAACGGCGTAAAGGCTGATGCTGCTAAGACAGACGACAACACAGAGCTCGCTGCTAAGGGTCTCCGTCTTGCTAACAAGCTCATGAGCGCTCAGTGGAACACAGCTCGTGACGATATCGGTATTGCTTACGAGGATCACAATGATTCACTCGAGAGAATCTTCACTCAGGAAGTATTCATTCCTAAGGGATTCGACGGCGAAATGCCTGATGGTTCACCCATCAAGCCCGGCGTAACATTCTCTGACCTCCGTCAGTCCTACGCTGATGACAAGATGTATCAGGAGTGCAAGAAGGTATTCGATTCTACAGGCGGTACTCACGATTACACATACAAGCTCCACAGATTCTGGCACATGGGCGATGCTCTCATGACAACAGGTACTATGGCACTTCTCTATCCTGAGGTTTCGCCTCTCGGCGATGTAGAGCCTTCTTCTGAGCCTACAGGCGACAGACTCTGGGGCGACGCTAACGAGGACAAGGATGTAACTATCGCTGACGCAACAGCTATCCTCCAGGCTATCGGTAACAAGGATAAGTACAAGCTCGGCACAGAGGGCAAGCTCAACGCTGACGTTGTTGATAACGGCGACGGTATCACAGGTACAGATGCTCTTGCTATCCAGATGATGGATGCTAAGCTCGTTAAGCAGACTGATTTCCCGATCACTTCTGCTCAGCTCAAGGCTGCTAAGTAATTAATAAATAAT
>CAMHBN010000096.1 GCA_946183385.1 uncultured Ruminococcus sp. | reverse complement strand
TATATGACCTCTCTTTCAATACTTTTGTGGTTTTGAGGCGGCTTATGACCCGTATGAAATATCGTAGTGCAGATTTTGCGGGTGTGGAGGGCGGTATATCCTGAGGGTACCGCTGTTTGTGCCGTCTTTTTATCCGAACGAGGGCGGATATTTTTATCTTAATGGCGTTGCGCCAATAAAGCCTGTGTTTGCCGCAAATCGCGGCAGGGCATAGCTATATACATTACTATTATACTAAAAACGGTTCGGTATGTCAATAGCCAAATCAGAGAAAGCTCTCGGGCGTGCGGCGGCATTTGTCCGCTTTCCGCAGTTTTTCGCACCATTCCGAGCACAGCTCCGCGGATGTCTCCGCCGAGAGCGTCTGTGCGAGCACAGAGAGCATATTCCGCCCGCTGCGGGTGATGATAACACGCCCGTTTGCGGTTTGCAGGCGCTTGGGCTTGCTGAACCGCTCTGCCTCGGTGAAAGCTATCTCGCGGCGTGCTCCCGATATCTGCGGGAGCTCCTGCATCAGCGCGAAAAAAGCCTTCCTGTCGCGGAGAAGATCAATGCACATATAGAGCGGGTCGCGGAGAAAGCGCGACTGCCCGCCCTCTTCCGGTACGACGTTTTCGGCGGGATATCGCAGTACAGTGCCGTCAGGGAAAGCGCCTGTCAGCTCGGCGGCATAGTGGAAATCGTCGGGAAGCAGCACGGTCTCTCCCGCAGAGGCAGCCTTGACACAGTAGGCGAGAGTGAGTTTATCCGCCGATATGAAGCCGTATTTCGCGGAGTAGGCGTTCACACGGCTGCCGTTGTCGGATATTTGCAGGACGAGCTCGTCGTCCTCGCCCGTGAAGAACTGCCGCCACAACGTGCGGACGGCTCTGTTTCCGCAGCTGATACCTGCGGGGATAGGTTCGCTCGGCACGCCGAGACTGTCGCGGAGGTTGTTGACGTAGATGCTCCCGAAAGAGGTCATGGTGCTTATCTTTCCCGATTTTTCGGCAGGAGCGGGAGCTTCGGCACGCATTATCCCCGCGAGAACGGACTGCGGGAGCTCAAAGCCGCGCCTATCGAAAAATGCTATTTTCAGGGAGCTCCCGCCGCTGATGAATATGCCGCAGTCCACGGACAGCAGAGGACAGCCGAAACGGAATGACGGCATATCGGTGCTCTCGATGATGCAGACCTCGCCGCCGCATTCCGAAATCCCACTGCACAGGGCATAGAGCGTGCTGAGGTTGCCTAAGTCTCCGCTCCCGACGCAGAATCGCCTGAAAAAGCGCGTGAGAGTGCGTCCGAGGGCGGAGACCTCTGCCGAGCTGACGGAGGTACGAGGCGGAGCCTCACAGAGCCCGCTGCTGAAGCTGAAATGTTCATTTTCGCCTATATAAGCCATATTTACGCTCCTTTTAGTTGATACTGTAAGCTTGCCCGAATTTCGGCGGCTTATTCGCGCGGGACGTCCTTTCGCAGCATTATCAGCCCGATGAGGTTCGGGAATGCCATCAGCCCGTTGAAAATGTCCGAGAGCGTCCACACGGCGGGAGCAGTGAATAACGCTCCAGAAGCCGCCGCAGCCGCGAATATGAGGCAGAACAGTCTGCGGGCTCTGCCGCCCGTGATAAAGAGGAACGCGCTCTCGCCGCAGTAGTACCAGCCGATGACCGTACACAGCGCGAAAAGCCCATTCACAGCTGTGAGGAAGGGGACTGCTCCGCCACCGAGCAGACAGGCGAGCGAATCTGCGACCGAATAAGTATCGCAGGCGCACAGCACCGTCACCGCCGTAAGCGTGCAGCAGAGGGTGTCTGCGAGCACCTCAGCCATGCTCCACGCCGACATATCGCCGTCTGCGGAGCTGTGCAGGATAGGGGAGCTGCCGAGCCCCGCCTCATTCGAGAAGATACCGCGACGAATCCCGACCGCGACCGCCTGACCGACAAGTCCGCCCGCTGCCTGTTTTACGCCGAATGCCTGACCGAAGATGTCGCTTATGACGGAGGGGAGCTGCTCGCGGTTCATCGCGATAACGGGTATGCATACGGCGGCGTAGGCTATGCCTGCGAGCGGGAGCATATACTGCGCCGCCGTGCCAATACGTCTTGCTCCGCCGCAGATTATAGCCAGGATCAGCAGGAATACCGCCGCTGCTGTGAGAATTCGCCGTTCGCCGACGCAGCCGTAGAAGCACAAGGCGAACGTGTTGACCTGCGCCATGCCGCCCATTCCGAATGAGGCAAGCACGCAGAACAGTGCGAATACGAGCGCCAAGCTCCGCGAGCCGAGCCCGCGTGAGAGGTACGCCATCGGTCCGAGGACATTGCCGTCGCTGTATGCCGCCGAAAGCTTGTTTTCTGCGTAAACAAGCGCCATTCCGAAAAATGCCGACACCCACATCCACAGTACCGAGCCCGCTCCGCCTATAGCGAGGGCGGAGGCTGTTCCCGCGATGTTGCCTGTGCCCATTGAGGCTCCGAGGCTCATAAACACGGCTTTCAGGTTCGTACTGCCGCGCATTTGGGTCTGTTTCAGCAGCTTCGGCAGTCGGAGCTGTACAAAGCCGAGCCGCAGCGTGTAATAAAGCCCCGTGCCAAGTAATACGGCAATGAGCGGGGCTCCCCATACCGCACCGCTGAGGCGTTCAAGTGTCTCCTGCATAAAAACCTCCGAAAAAATTATAAAAATGGTATACATTATAAAATATTTGTGTTATAATAGAAATATGATTTATGCTTCGCTCGGCGGAGCAAATTTTTGAGGGAGGCAGCAATGAGAAGCTTCAAGCCCGACAGACACGCTCTTCTTACGCTCAGACTTGTTATAGCAGCGATATCAGTGCTGCTTTTCTGTGCCGTGAAGATATATATTTCGCTCGAGATTGTTCTCGCTATCATCGGTATCGCTATCCTTACCGTCGATATCTTCTTTATCTGTATCTACCTGCCGCTGTATTTCAAGTCGCTGAGCTACGACACCACCGACACCGAAATTACCAAGCACAGCGGGGTTTACTTTATATCTCACCAGTCCGTGCTGTACTCGACCGTGCAGTACACGACCGTTATCACTACGCCGTTTTCGCAGTACACGGGGCTGAATTTCGTCGTTTTCTTCGTTTACGGCGGTCAGCTGAGGCTCTTATTTCTGAAACAGGAGGACGCGCTCTATATCCTCCGCAAGACGGGAGCTCCCGAAAAGGAGGCAGAGAAATGACCTGCCACGAGCACCCTCTCCGCATTCTGCGCTATTCTATGCGTAATATCTGGCTCCTTATCTTCCCGCTCCTGCGCGGACTCTCCATATTGCAGATGGACGCCCGCAGGCTCTACGAATTGGCGAGGGGAGCCTGGCAGGATATCGCCATTATCGGGCTTATCATCGTATTCGGCTTCGTGAGGTGGTACTTCGCACGTATCAGCGTCAGCGACAAGAACATCACTCAGCGCGGAGGCGTCATTATCCGTTACCGCAAGACCATTCCCCTCGACAAGATCAGCGTTGCGACCGCGGAGCGTCCGTGGCTGATGATACCGCTCGGAGGCATGAGGTTCAGCTGCGACACCCGTGCGGGCATATTCAAGGCGACTGATATGAAGCTGCTCGTCACGAGGAAGGTCTGCCATGAGCTGATGAGACGTATCCCCGACGTTGACCGCGAAAAGAAGGTGGACGATATGCCGAAGGCGGATATGATATCCGTTGTTTTGTTCTCGGCTTTCTTTTCGAGCGGATTCTCGGGCGCTATCTATATGGCGATGTTTTTCCTCAAGGGAGGCAGCATCGCTCAGGACATCGTTTCCCTCTGGTTCAGCCGCATAACCGAGACTACCGAGAAGTTCACCCACAGGTGGCTGCTCCATATCCCCGACGCAGCTGTCGGCTTCGGTACCTTCATTGCGGCGGCGTGGCTGCTTTCGTTCATAATCAATCTGCTGAGGTACTCGCACTTCAAGGTTATTGCCGACAGACACAGCATAAACGTCAAGTGCGGCATTACCAACAGGCGCGAATACCGCATAAATACTGCGCATATCAACTACACCGACCTCCGCCAGAACCTCATAATGAAGTTCCTGAAAACGGTCACGGTCAACGTGAGCTGTGCGGGCTACGGCTACGATTCGCGTCATCTTCCCGTGCTTATGCCGATACGCCGCGAGAAAAATATCGGAAGCGGACTCGAAAAGATAGGCATATCGGGCGCTCACAGGCTCGATTTCCGTTCGGGGTGGTCGGGCTTCCTGAGCTACCTCTTCAACCCGATACTTGCTGCAAACCTCGTCTTCCCCGTGTATTACATCTTCGAGGACCTCTTCCCTAAGTTTGCGGAGCTGTCGTTCTTCTTCGCGGTCATGATCGAGATACCGCTGATGTGGCTCGTCCTCGTCAAGACTGTGGCTATGCTCACGAGCGGCGTTTCCGTCAGGGACGACAGGGTCATCGTGAGGTGCGCGAAGTGGACGGCGTTCCACACGGTGATTGCTCATACCGACAATATCGTAAAGGTCGAGCTGAGGCAGTCGCTTCTGCAAAAGCCGTCGGGCAAGTGCAACGTGCTGATATGGTTCTGCGGAGAGGCGAGCTCGTGTTATATGGTGCGCGCGCTGAAGCTCCGCGAGGGCGTGAAGATCATGCGTGCGCTCGGTCACGACGTGAGAAAGAAAGCCAAGCATACCGCCAAGTAACAGAACGGTTAACTTGTAATAATATTGTTCATTGACAATCGGTCATGCCGGTGTTAGAATTGCTGTATGGGATGTTACAATTGTCACCGAGAAAGTGACCGCTGACACCTTACGTTTTTCCGGAAGCTGTGATATCATAATAGCATAGAAACCACACAGAAAGGATGGTTGTTATGGCAGGAACTGATTTAACATTTGCACTCATCTCACTGTTTTTCAAGATGGCTGTTCCGCTGGTCATAATCGGAGTTATCATATTCCTCGTTGTGACCGATACAAATAAGAAAAAGGGAAACTTGCCCGTGCAGTACGACGCACAGGGCAGACCTGTCCCGACAAAGACTTTTTCGCTGAAAGGCAAGTTCAACACCTCTACGGTGCTCCTTATCATCGGTACGTCCTTCATAATGCTTTCAGCCGTCACATTCGTCGCGGCGAACTGGGTCAAGCTCTCGGACGTCGCAAAGGTGTTCATACTTCTCGGGGCGGCGGTAGTCTCGCTTATGATAAGCGCGGTACTTAAATTCCTCCCCAAGCTTGACCTCACCTCCGGCGCGTTCTACATAATCGGTGCGTCGATGTCGGTAGTATCGCTGCTGACGGCAGGCGGCTACAGGCTCTTGGGCGAGTGGTTCAGCTTCCGCGGTGACGGAGCGGCTCTCCTGTGCGCAACGGGCGCATTTATCATAGCGGCAGCGGCTCTGCTGGCGTATCCGCTGTATAAGAAGATAGCGTTCACCTACATAGGCTTGTCGTTCGTTTCGATATGCCTGCTCTTCCTCGCAGTACAGATAACCGACAGCTATGAGCAGTTCGCTCCCGTTATCATAATGGCGCAGTTCGTTATCACCGCGTTTGTGCATATCCTCAAGCCGCAGAAGGGCACGAGGTTCGACCTCCCTGTCCGTATCATAGGTGACATTACAGCAGTCATTTTCGCTGTACTGGCGTTCGGCTACGTGCTATGGACGACCTTCAGCGCAACTCCGTTCACCTTCTTTATCCTCGGTGTTATCATTATCCAGTGCTTCCTCTACGGTATCATCAAGAAGCAGGCTTGGCTGTTTGTGGTGCTCAACGTAGTTGCGGTATATACCGCTTTCGTTGCTGTATTCGGTCTCAAGAACGAGTACGGTACAGACTTCGTAATGGTATTCTTCGCGTTCATCGCACTCGCGATATACGTGGTAAATATGTTCGCTCCCAAGAGCTTTGCGGCTTCCAAGATAATCGCTTTCAGCTTTGCCGTTCTTGGAGCTTTGCTCGCTCTCCTTGCGGACAACGACAGATACTGGGGCATGAACCTCGTAGTACCGACAGCGGTTTCCGTAATTATCCTGTGCTACACTCTCCATAAGAAGCTCGGCGTACAGATAGCCGCGGGCTTATGTGCTCCGATACTTCCGTTCTTCACAGCTCTGTATCTCAACAACAGGCTGTATGAGCTCAATGGCAGAGAGCGCTACAACGAGATGCTCACACTCACCTTCGGTGGACTGGTCGTCATATATGTGGCGGTAACGGTCATACTTATGGCTATGCCGAAGATAGCGTTCAACCTCCACGCACACCACCCGCTCAGAACGGAGGTCGTGCTCTACTCGAACATGGTCGCGGCGGGAGCGGTGCTCCTGTGCTGCACGGGCTACAGCGACCTCTTTGCAGTTGCTGTCGCTGTATGTGTGATACACTTCATCGTTTCACACTTCATGAGCTGCAACATCACAGCTGCAGGAGCGGTCATCAGCCTCATTCTCCTGACCTACCGCATTCTCGACCACTTCTTCGACAACAAGGATATACCGATGTTCTCGCTGTTCGGACTCTTCGTGGTACTGCTCGTGATATCGCGCTTCCTCTTCCCCGAGTCGCTCGTCACTAAGAAGCACGACAGGACTCATACGGACGTTCTGCTTCTCAGCTCGTGGATGTGCGTAGTGGGCTTCCCGACATTCAACCGCCTGTCGATATTCCTCAGACTTATGGCTCTGGCGGTATTCCTTGCCTGCTTCATCAAGAAGAAGACCAACAAGGACGCGGCGGCAGTTATGCTCTCGTGCTCGGCGTTCATTGCGGCGCTCGCCTGCATAACAAGACCGTTCCTGATGTCGGATTCCTCTATTATCAACAGCAAGATTACCCTCGCGATAATCGCTCTGCTCGGTCTGGCGTACAGATTCATCTGGAAGAACCACAAGCTCGCGTCAAGGATAACCTCCACGGTAC
>CAMHBN010000095.1 GCA_946183385.1 uncultured Ruminococcus sp. | reverse complement strand
ATGGCAGTCTGCGGCGCATTCTTCTCTAAGCATAAATTCTTCAACAACTTCTTCAAGACCGTCGCGACGATACCGATATTCACTCTTGTCGCCGTTATCCCCGACAGTATCCTCACGTGGTTCCTCTACCCCGAGAACCGGACCACGTTCTGGAATCAGCTCTCGTCCGATTTCAGGATAGAGCTTGCCGACAAGTCGATAACCGTACTTATCGTATTCTTCATATTCATACTGCTCCCGAAGACACTGCTGAAAAAGTTCAGGTATCAGGTGCTCTATCAGGCTCCGCTCACGCACGAGATGGAGAAGGCGGTCCGCAAGAACCGCCCGCGCTCGCTGTCCATAAACATAAAGATAGCGCTGATACTCACGCTTGCCTCATTCTTTATCGCGGGCTCGTCCACGATAATCAGCTTTGTGCTGTACAGGGAAGCCACTATCCACGACCACGAGAGCATAGCCACGGGCGTTGCGGAGGTAGCGGCAAGCACTATCGACGCGGACAGGGTCGGTGAATACATAGCCGACGGAGAAGCCGCCGAGGGCTACTCCGACACGGAGAACCGCCTGTATATGCTCAGAAACAGCCACCCCGACATACTCTACATCTACGTCTACAGGATAGAGGAGGACGGCTGCCACGTCGTATTCGACCTTGACACAGACGAGGTCGAGGGCTCGGAAGCAGGCGTTATTCAGCCGTTCGATGACTCGTTCAGTGCCCTTATCCCCGACCTTCTTGCGGGAAAGCAGATAGACCCGATAATCACCGACGACTCCTACGGCTGGCTGATGACGGTCTACAAGCCCGTATACAACAGCAGCGGCGAGTGCGTCTGCTACGCGGCGGCTGACATCTCGATGAACGACATCGTCGCCTATCAGGAGCGCTTCATCGCGAAGCTGATAGCGCTGTTCATCGGCTTCTTCATAATCATCATCGCGATAAGCCTGTGGTTCGTGCGCAGCAACCTCCTTACCCCCGTCAACACTATCGCCTACAGCGCGGGAGCCTTCGCCTTCAACAACGACGGCGCCATCGAGAAGAGCGTCGAGCGCCTGAAAGGGCTCGATATCCGCACCGGCGACGAGATTGAGAACCTCTACCTCGCCTTCGTAAAGACGACGGAGGACAGCGTCCGCTACGTCGAGGACATCAAGGAAAAGACCGAGACTATCTCTAAGATGCAGAATGGGCTCATCATGGTACTCGCCGACCTCGTCGAGAGCCGTGACAAGTGTACGGGCGACCACGTCCGCAAGACTGCTTCTTACGCGCGTATCATAATGACGGAAATGAAGAAGCGCGGAATGTACCCGGATCAGCTCACGGACGAGTTCATCAACGACGTTATGAACGCGGCTCCGCTGCATGATATAGGCAAGATACACGTATCCGACATGATACTCAACAAGCCCGCAAGGCTCACGGACGAGGAGTTCAAGCTTATGCAGAAGCACACGACCCTCGGAAGCAAGATCATCGACCGCGCGATAGATATGGTGCCTGATTCGGCGTATCTGTGCGAGGCGAAGAACCTCTCGGAGTACCACCACGAGAAGTGGAACGGCAAGGGCTATCCTCACGGACTCAGCGGCGAGGACATACCGCTCTCGGCGCGTATAATGGCTGTAGCGGATGTATTCGACGCACTTGTTTCGCGCCGCAGCTACAAGGAGCCGTTCAGCTTTGAAAAGGCGATGGACATAATCCGCACAGATGCGGGAACTCACTTCGACCCGCTCGTAGCCGAGGCTTTCCTCGGCGCGGAGGACGAGGTCCGCAAGGTGGCTGAGAGCTTCAGTCAGGAGTCTGCTCCAAAGGATAAAGAATAAGAAAAAGCCGAGGGACTTCACGTCCTTCGGCTTTCTTTGTTTCATTCCGTTATTGCTGAGACGAGCTTTATTATCGCGGCTGCGAATTCCTCGGCGACCGAGCTCTGGAAGAGGCTGAAATTGAAGTCCTCGCCCGCGCTCTCGTCGGCTGAATCCGACACCGCGCGCAGTATCAGGAATGGCACATTATTGAGCGTGCACACCTGCGCGACCGCCGCTCCCTCCATTTCGCAGCACAGCCCGCCGAAGTCCGCGACAATGCGCTCCTTGGCGGCTCTGTCGGAGATGAACTGGTCGCCGCTGCAAATACGTCCCGCGAGCACATTCACATCGGGGAGAGTGTCCGCAATGACCCTGCACGCGGAGCTCACAAGCTCCCTGTCCGCGGGAATGGCAACGAGCCCAGTGATGACCTCGCCCTTTTCTGCTCCGAGAGCAGAGATGTCGAAATCGTGCTGTACAGCCTCGGTGGAGACCACGATATTTCCTATAGCGAGCTCGGGCGAGAGAGCTCCCGCGAAGCCGGTGTTTATGATGTGGGTCGCGCTGAATCGGCTGATGAGAAGCTGCGCACATATACCCGCGTTGACCTTGCCCATGCCGCACTTGACGATGACAACGTCCGTGTCCGCAAGCCTGCCCGAGCGGAAGCGCATACCCGCGACCGTCTCCTCGACGGTTATGTCCGCCTGTGCAATGAGCTTCTCGACCTCTTCGTCCATAGCTCCGATAATGCCTATTTTCTTCATATTTTTCCCTCCGTCAGTTTATGTTGTTCACGATACCTATCGAGATGTAGTTCTCGACCACCGCGCGGAAATCCGTATCAGGCTCGCAGTCCTCGTTGTACTGTCCGTCCACCTCGAGCCGCACGCCGCCGTTTGGCAGATCGGCGATTTTCTTGTATCTGTCGCGGTAGAACATACCGTGCGAAACGGCTCTGTCCTGCAGTATCCCCTTGAACTCCGAGAGCGGACAGGCGGGGATATTGACGTTGAAAATCTGCCCGTAGCCGAGCTTCTGCTCAATCAGCTCCTCGAGTATTTCGGGGAGATACCTCTCCGCGACCTCGCCGCATGACTTCACTCCTTCGGATACCGCGATGGAAAGGCAGCCCTGAAAAGCTCCCTCGAAAGCGGCTCCCGCAGTGCCCGAATACTGTATGTCCGTTGCGACATTCAGCCCCGCATTTATGCCCGAAAGCACTACGTCGGGCTTGTGCGGCATTATGCTGAGAGCTCCCACGCGGACGCAGTCTGCGGGAGTGCCGCTGCACGTGTACGCCCGCACACCCTCAACCGGGAATTCGTGCGGATATACGTCTACAGAGTCGTGAAGCGAAATTGCGTGGGAAGCGGCGCTCCGCTGTCCGTCGGGAGCGACCACCCACACCTCGCCGAGCTCCTTCGCGAGCACGGCAAGGCGTATCAGCCCCTCCGCATTTATGCCGTCGTCGTTGACGATGAGAATTGAACGCATAGCTTAGTCCTTTCAGTGTCTGCCGAGCTGCCAGAACGCGACGGCGCTGGCAGCGGCGACGTTGAGCGAATCAACGCCGTGAGACATCGGAATTTTTATCGTGTAGTCGCACTCGCCTATCGTTGAGTCGAGCAGTCCGTCGCCCTCCGTACCGAGCACGACAGCGAGCTTCTCCGCGCCTGTAACACGCGGGTCGTCGATGGTGACGGTGTCGCTTCTCAGAGCCATAGCCGCCGTCACGAAGCCGCTCTCACGGAGAGAACGTATATATTCGGGCGAGCTTCCGCTGATGTACGCCCACGGTATCTGAAAGACAGTGCCCATACTTACGCGCACGGAGCGGCGGAAAAGCGGGTCGCTGCAACCGTCCGTGAGCAGCACCGCATCGAAGCCGAGAGCCGCCGCCGAACGGAATATCGCGCCTGTGTTGGTCTGGTTCATTATGTTCTCGAGCAGTGCAATTCGGTAAGAATTCCGCAGTATACCGCCGATATCGGGCAGGGGAGGGCGCTTCATCGCCGCGAGCACTCCCTGCGTGAGCTTGTAGCCCGTCAGCTCGGCAAGCGCCGCGGAGCTCCCGTGAAATACGGGGATATCGCCGACGCGGGCAATTATGTCCGCAGCCTGTCCCGCAACGTACTTGTCCTCGACGAGCATGGATACAGCCTCGTACCCGCAGTCGAGCGCCGTGCGGATGACCTTCGGGCTCTCCGCGACGAATACTTCCTCACGGAGCAGCTCGAGCTCCGAGGTATCAGTATAGGGGACGAGCTCCGGAGCGCGGAGGTCGGATATTTCCTTTAATACAGCCATTTCACACCTCTATGACAGCGTCGGCTTCGCCTTCGGCAGGCTCTTCAAACAGCGAGATGAATTTCGCTCTCAGCCCGTCGTCCACGAAGTAGGCATCGGAGCGTCCCGCCGCGACCTCAGCATTGCGCTTGTCTACGCGCCGCGACCACTCCTCGTCGGAGATGCGGAGATAGCGGAGCTCGCATTCCATATCCTGCGCGGCGAAATACTTCCTCGCCTCATCTCTTTCAGAGCGTGACCAGAAGCCCTCGTCGAGCACCACATCTGTACCTGCGCGGGCGATATCAGCTGCCTTTGCGTGTAGGTAGCCCTTGGCGCGGCGGACGTATTCATCGTGCTTGTCGCCCGTTTCCCTGCCGAGCAGGGCGATCATCAGCTCGTCCACGGAGAGTATCACCGCGCCGAGCTCGTCCCTGAGCCTCGCCGCATAAGTGGACTTGCCGCTGCACAGCCTGCCGCAGAGCATTATTACCTTTGCCATATACTGTCTCCTTAACGAAAAAGGGCGCACGGAATGCGCCCTATATTCAGTCTTACTTTCTGCCGCGCAGCTCGTGGAGCTTTGCGGTCCTGTCCTCAGCCTGCATAAGAGCAGTACCGACAATGACAGCGTCAACGCCTGCATCACGCAGACGCTGTATGTATTCGGGCGTCGAGATACCGCCCTCCGCGATATAGATGACGTCGCTCGGTACAGTTTTTCTGAGGCGCAGGCAGTTCTCCATATCGACGGAGCAGTCGTTGAGGTCGCGGTTGTCAACCGCTATCATACGTGCTCCGGCTCTGAGGGCGCGCTTGATGTCCTCCTCGGTGTAGACCTCGATAAATGCCGAGATACCGAGCGAATCGCACACCTTGATATATTCGCGGAGCTCGTCCTCCGTCAGCAGCGAAGCTATGAGCAGTACAGCCTTAGCTCCCATTATTTTTGCTTCATATATCATGTACTCATCGACTACTGCCTCCTTGCGCAGGCAGGGTATCGACACCTCGTTCACTATCAGGCGGAGATGGTCGCGGCAGCCGAGGAACCACTTGGGCTCGGTGACTACCGACAGGCAGTCCGCACCCGCAGTCTCAAGCTCGGCGGCAGTCTCAACGAAGTGGTTGCCCTGAGAGATAACGCCTGTCACGGGCATAGCCTTCTTGCACTCCGCGATGAACGCGAGCCCTTTCTTGGAGAGTGCGGTCTCGAAGTCGAAATCGTCCTCCTGCATCGACAGAGCCATATATTTCATCTCGTCGGCCGGAATCAGCTGTTTTGAGGTCTCGACACGCTCGTGAGCGGCAGAAACGAGGGTTTCAAGTATGTTCATTTATATCACCTGTTGTTATCGTTATTGTTAAGGTAGTTCGACAGTGCGTTTTCCGCCTCGAGCAGCGCCATCAGCGAGTGAAGCTGCCCTTTGAGCTCGGCTTCCTTAGCGCTTGTGAGCTCGCTGTCCGTCACAGTGAAGACGTAGCCCGTATCCGCTGTTATCAGCCTGACCTCATTATCAGTCACTTCGAGGTCGCCGTTGAAGCTCCTGAAACGGTTCGGGAAGTCGAACAGTATCAGGTAGTATTTATCGTGCGGATCGTCATCGCCGTGCATTATGCAGAGGCAGCCCTCGGCGGACAGGAGCTTGAGGTGCTCGTTCCATTCGGGCGAGCGCTCGGTGAGGTCGGCGATGCGGGTCAGCTTTGCCCGTGGTATTATCTTTATACATTCGGGCATAGGGCACACCTCCCGCAGACGGCTCCGAAAAAATAAACTATGGTGCTATTGTACCACCGCAGGGCAGTGTTGTCAAGTATAATTTTTGTAAGCGGTATGCTTGTTTTTTATAAGTCATAAGCCGTTAGCCGAGGTTATCACATTCGGCGATTATTTGTAGGGGCGGCGTTCAGCCGCCCGCATACAAGAAGCAGGCAACAGATACTCTGAGCTGATGGCTAAAGGCTTAAAGCTTTCCGATTATTGCGTTATTAATACAATATTAAGAAAAAAATATGGGAAAAGACTTGAAAAAATCCTCGGGATAGTGTAAAATATAAATGTGTTGTATAGATCGTTATGATTTTAACAACCTACTGAATTCGTTTATTTTATTATGAAAGGACGTCATACCAATGGCAGGATTAAACAAGGTGACCGTAGAAGACATCAACGTAAAGGGCAGAAAGGTGCTCGTAAGAGTAGATTTCAACGTTCCCATGAAGGACGGCGTTATCACTAACGACAACCGTATACAGGCTGCACTTCCCACTATCAACAAGCTCGTTGAGAACGGTGCGAAGGTAGTTCTCTGCTCGCACCTCGGCAAGCCCAAGAACGGACCCGAGGCTAAGTTCTCTCTCGCTCCCGCTGCTGCAAGACTTGCTGAGCTCGTAAGCACAAAGGTAACTTTCGCTGCTGACGATACAGTCGTAGGCGAGAATGCCAAGAAGGCTGTTGCAGCTATGAAGGACGGCGAGATCGTTGTTCTCGAGAACACACGTTTCCGCGGCAACGAGGAGACAAAGAACGGCGAGGAGTTCTCCAAGGAGCTCGCAGCTCTCGTTGACGGCGAGGTTTTCGTTATGGACGCTTTCGGCTCGGCTCACCGTGCTCACGCTTCCACAGCAGGCGTTACAGCTTTCGTTAAGGAGACTGCTGTAGGCTACCTCATGCAGAAGGAGATCCAGTACCTCGGCAACGCTGTTGAGGTTCCCGAGAGACCGTTCGTAGCTATCCTCGGCGGCGCTAAGGTCGCTGACAAGCTCAACGTTATCTCAAACCTCCTCGAGAAGTGCGACACTCTCATCA
>CAMHBN010000094.1 GCA_946183385.1 uncultured Ruminococcus sp. | reverse complement strand
GTCGAAGTCGTACTGGTGCTTTGTGGGCTCCTTGGGCTTGGGCTCGATGTAGAAGTCGCCCTTGAAGCCGATGGAGCGTCCGTACTCCACTGCCATGCGCATAAGACGTGCCATGTTGTCGAGCTCGAGCCCCATGTTGGTGTTGAGCAGGGTCTCATAGCCCTCGCGTCCGCCCCAGAAGACGTAGCCGTTTCCGCCGAGCTTGACCGTCGCCTCGATAGCCTTCTTTATCTGTGCTGCGGCGTAAGCGAACACGTCGGCGGAGGGTGAGGTGCCCGCGCCGTGCATATATCTCGGGTGGTCGAAGCACTTTGCCGTGCCCCACAGACACTTGATGCCCGTCTCTGCCTGCTTTGCCTTGATGTAGTCCGTTATCTCGTCGAGCTTTTCGTTGGTCTCGGCGAGAGTGCCGTACTCGGGTGAGAGGTCGCGGTCGTGGAAGCAGAAAAACTCTATCGAGAGCTTGTCCATTATCTCGAATGCCGCATCTACCTTTGCCTTCGCTCTTGCGGCGGGGTCAGTCTCGCCCCATGTCTTGTCCGCCGTGCCTACGCCGAACATATCCGTGCCGTCACCGCCCATTGTGTGCCACCACGAGAGCGCAAAGCGCAGCTGCTCACGCATGGTCTTGCCGCCGATGACCTCGTCGGGGTCGTAGTACTTGAACGCCAGAGGGTCTGCGGAGTTCTTTCCTGCGTACTGAATTTTGCCTATGCCTTTGAAGAATTCGCCCATTGTTATACACTCCTTTTCACCGCATAGTACAACAGGGGCGATATGCCCCTGTGTCTGCGGTTTTTTATTTTTAAGCCGTTTGCGGCTTATTTGCATTAGTTGTTGAGAAGGTCTACCGAGAGTGAACGTGACTCGGTATCGTAGTAGTCCTCCAGCTCCGCAACATAGTAGCGGAAGCATACCTTGCCGTTGAATGTGAGGACGTCGCCCGACTCTGACACGCCGAGCTGTGCGAGCTGTGCGTCGGTGAGGTCTTTGAGCTTTACGCTGTTGTTGGATGAAACCGTCCACAGGGGAGTTCCCCATACGTCAAGGTTCATATTGTTGAACAGCGTGAAGCCCTCGTCGCTGAGGTCGCTGAAATAGACCTTGTCTCCCCTGTTCTTGCCTGCGTCGAGATATATCTCGTCAGTGGGAGAGAGTATCGAGTATCTGCCCGAGTTGTCCTTGCCTATACCGAAGTGGCTGAGCTGCTCGTCCGTGAGATCGTCGAGCCTTATCGCGTCAACGTCCTGTGCTGTCTTGCCTATCGCGAGGAGCTCGTATACGTTGACGTCGCTTATCTCAAGGGTGGTGTCGTATCTGTAGCCGAGCGATGCCATCTCGGCACGTGTGACGTGTACCGCGATATCGCTCGACAGAGCGTTGAGCTCTGCTGTTATCTGCTGGCGGGTCTGCGTGGACCACGAAAGTTCGATGTTCTCGCACTTGGGGCGCTCCATATATACGACGCGCTCCATATTCTTCAGCGTGAACGTCACGAACGGGTAGGTCACGTCTGCATAGTTGGGCTCGATGTATACCGCTGTGCTTCCGTTGGAGCTGTCGTCGGTATTCACTATCCTGTAGCGGTATACTCCCGAGGGGGATTCGCCGCTCTTGTATGTTTCTGCCTTTGCCGTGGTCACGAAGAACGATGTAAAGAGGAAGTAGCCGAGAGCTCCGAATATATAGAGCAGGAGCACCACCGTGCCTATCGCTGTCTTGGCGCCCTCGCCCGCTCCCGAGAGAAGGAGTATCATTACTCCGACCGCGATGACGGGGATAAGTATCTCCTTGTGGTCGAAGTACATCAGCACCACGGGGAGCATCGCCGGCAGTATTATGAAGCTGCATATCCGCGTGACTATCTGCTTGCGGGTATAGAGCATAAGTACCAGTGCTATCAGCGATACCGCCGATACTATAAGGCATACCGAGCTTTTCGATTCAACGTGTATGTTGTAGAATATCGAGTAGTAGCAGAGGAAGCAGACGCATACCGTGTACAGCGCCGCTATCACCGAAACTACTCTCTTTGTCCAGACATTATCAAAGAAAGCTTTCATTTTGACCTCCGATTGAGATACTAATAATAATCCATATAGAATCATTATATCATTTTTTAACAGAAGATACAAGACATTTTTGAAAGAAAAGGTTACTAAATGGTTACAATTTCCTGTACAAGCGGAAAAATCGAGCTGTTTTCTTCTCCGAGGCTTGCAAAGTCCGCCGCTTTGTGTTATCATAGTAGCGTTGATGTAAAGGAGATATTATGGAAAAGAAACGTTTTTTTACACCCGCAAGAGCCATCTTCTGCCTGCTGTCGGTCGCGGTAATGGCTGCGATTTTTTACCTGTCATCTCAGGACGCCGATGAGTCCTCGCAGACGAGCGGCTTTTTCACCGACTTTATCCTCAATCATTTCGTAAAGGGCTACGCTGACTTCACTCCCGAACATAAGGACGAGATAAACGAAGTCATCAGCTTCATTATCCGAAAATGTGCGCATTTCAGCGCTTACGCCTCGCTCGGATTCTGTACGTCGTGTGCCGTCGGGAAGCGCAGGCTGTTCAGCCTCGGCAGCCTCCTCGCGTGGGGGATATGCATTCTCTACGCCTGCTCTGACGAGTTCCACCAGCGCTTCGTGGCGGGACGCTCCTGCGAGCTCCGCGACGTGATGATAGATTCAAGCGGCGCTCTCACGGGGCTGCTCGCAGCGATGCTCGCTATGTGGATAGTCTCGCGGAAGAAAGCTGAATAATACATAAGAGGACGCTGACGCGCCCTCTTTTGCTGTCACGACTGCCTCCCCTGTCATATAATGAGCAGGGAGGTGATGACTTGCTAAATGAGGTCATCCTCGCGCTCATTGTCAGCTTTGACACCTATCTCGTCGCCGCCGCCTACTGCAACAGCGGCATCAGGATACCGCCTGCGTCTGCGGCTGTGATAAACCTCACGGGAGCGGCTGTCCTCGGGCTGTCGCTCCTGCTCTCGGATATAGCGGGCTGCTTCGTCCCCGCCGAGCTCTGCCGCACTCTCGGGCTCATCGTGCTTACGTCCATCGGCGTGATAACCGTGTTCAAGAGCCTCGTCCGCATTCTCGTGCGGCGGCTCTCGCGGAAGGGCGAGCTCTCGCTGCGGACGGGCAGCAGCGGGCTCGTGATAAAGCTCTACCTCGACGACACCGCCGCCGATATCGACAACTCGAAAACGCTCTCGCCCGCCGAAGCCGCTGCCCTCGCCCTCGCGAGCTCGCTCGACTCGGCGGCTACGGGGCTGAGCTGCGGTTTCTGCGGGATATCGCCCGTGCGGACTGCTGTTTTCACGTTCGCTGCGGGCTTCGCCGCTATCGCGGCAGGCAGCCTCACGGGCAGAAAAATATCTGCCTCCGAGCGCGATCTCTCGTGGTTGGGAGGTGTGCTGCTCATAGCCTTTGCCATTTTTGAATCTGTCTGCGGATAAAAAAACAGCTCCCTTTATCGGGAGCTGTTGTCATATTCAGTCTTCGTCCTTCTTTATGCCAAACACGGCTCGCAGTATGCCCGACAGGAAGCGCGGGCTCTTTATCACAACGATCTTCACTATGTATCCCTCCTTCGATGATGTCTGTAATGTCAGCAGCGTTCACTGCGTCCACATTCATTATATTCACCGAAGGCTTTTTCGTTACTATGACTGTATCACCAGCACCAAGCCGCTCTCTATCGTGAGGTGTGCCGCGCTGTCCGTTATCTCGTTGCTCACGCCGATGGGGAACGACTGCTTCATCTCGTAGTCCCTGAGCGGGTACTTCACGCCGCTCAGCTCCCCTATCATCGCTGTCTCCGTGATCGCGAACACCGAGAAGTAGGCGTCGCCGTCCGAGCGCGGGTAGCTGCGGCTGCCTGCTCCTTGCAGGTACACGCGCTCATTGCCGATGAGTATCAGCTCTGCGCCGTGCTCGCGGGCATAGAGCATGGTCTGAATGTTCGCGAAGGCGTGGTCGAAACGGGCTCCGCCAAGAGCACCGTAGAGGTATATTTGCTCGCAGCCGCGCTCTATCGCTATCTTCACCGCCATGAGCGTATCCGTGTCGTCCTTCTCGGGGACGGTGCGCACTATCTCGCTGTCCTGTGGGAGCTTGCCGCTGTAGGAATCGAAGTCGCCGACTATCACGTCGGGCTTTATTTTCAGCTTCTTAGCGTGCTTGTAGCCGCTGTCGGCGCATATCACGTAGCCGTGGTGGTTCGGGAACCAATAGTCCGCGATATTGCCGAGGTCACCGCCCGCAAATATATGGCACCTTTTCATTTGAGCTCCCACTCCTTCAGCTGTTTGGCTTCCTCGTACATCGTACAGTAGCTCTCGTGGCGTTTTTTCGGTATCCTGCCCTGCTCGACCGCCTCCACTACCGCGCAGCCCTTCTCGCAGGTGTGCGAGCAGTCGCGGAAGCGGCAGCTGTCCGTATATTCGGCAAATTCGCGGAAGCAAGCTGCCAGCTCCTCCTTGCGGATCAAGTCGTAGCGGTTCGTCTCGAATGTGGAAAATCCGGGGGTGTCGGCGATGTAGCCGCCTCCCGCGAGCTTGTACAGCTCTGCGTGGCGGGTGGTGTGTCTGCCGCGTCCGAGCTTGCGGCTTATCTCGCCCGTGGCGAGGTCGAGGGACGGGTCGACCGCGTTCAGGAGCGTGGACTTGCCCGCTCCCGAGTTGCCCGTAAAGGCGCTTATCCTGCCGCTCAGGAGCTCGCGCACGCGCTGTACGGACTCTGCGTCGTCGTAATCTACCTCCACCGTCTTTATCCCGATGGAGTCGTAGACCTCGCGGACTGCGCTGCCGTCGCCGAGGTCGGTCTTCGTGATGACCACCACGGGCTCGATGCCCTTGTACTCGGCAATAGCTATGAACTTGTCGAGGATCAGGAAGTTCGGGGCGGGACTTACCGTCGACACCACGAACAGTATCTGGTCAAGGTTGGCAAGAGGCGGTCTTATGATGAAGTTCCTGCGTTCGCCTATCTCAGTGATGACGCCGCCGCTGACGGTGACGCTGTCGCCGACCGCAGGACTTATCCCCTTCGCGCGGAATACTCCCCTCGCCTTGCACTCATATATACCATCAGGGGACTCTACTGTGTAGAGTCCCCCTAAGCATTTGACTATTATTCCGCTTGTCTTGGCGCTTACCATGTTTCGCCGCCCTGTTCGCCGCCTTGCTCGCCGCCTTGTTCGCCGCCCTGCTCGGGTCCCGAGCTGAGCGTTACGGATATGGTCGAGCCCTTTTCGAGCTCTACTCCGTCCTCGTAGCTCTGCCATATAATGACATTCTCATTGTATGCGGAGCTCTGCGAGCCGCTTGCAACTATATCGAACGAAGCTCCGTAGAGGCTCTTCGCGTAGTCGTAGTCAAGACCGATGAGGCTCGGTACGGTTACTGTATCGGGTGTTTCAGGCTGTGTGGTTACTTCCTGATGGTAGCCGTCTACCTGTCTGAGAGCCGCGTCGAGGTCGCCGCCCGACTTAGTGGTAATTTTGCCGTCTGCAAAGTTGAATGAGTACGTACCGATCGAGGCACGCTTGTTATTGTTGAGGTTCGTGAGGAGTACGTTTACTGTTGCGTCCTCGCCCGAGCCCTTGACATCCTGTGTGATGCTTGTTTCCTCGGGAACGTAGATCGTACGTGAATCCTGACTGTCACGGGTTCCGTCGTCGTTTACTATCATGAAGCTGATAACGAATCTGCCGTCTGCGTCTGACGGGAACTCAACGGGGAATTCGATAACGCCGTCGGGAGCGGTGCCGTCGGAGAACTCGAAGAGTATCTCTGTACCTGTCTCGACCTTCTCGCCCTTCTTTATGCTCTGCTTTACAACGGTGTTCTCCTTCTCGTAGGAAGCGACACCCTTTGTCTTTACCTTCAGACCTGCGTACTCGGCAAGCAGCTTGGCGTCGTCGATGGACTTGCCTACCCAGTCGTCAACCTGTACCTGTCCTGCGTCCTCGCCCATGCTGACGTAGAGGACAACGGTCGAGCCCTTGTGAGCTGTCTCTCCTGCCGCGGGCTCGGTCTTGATGACGTAGCCCTTTCTCACTTCCGCACTTGAAGAATTACGTATATCACACTTGAGACCCTTCTGGTCGAGCATATCCTTTGCGAGTTCTGCGTTCATTTCAGTAACGTTGGGGACTTCCACGGTCTCCATACCCTTGCTGACCTTTACCTTCAGAACTGCGCCCTTCTTGAACTCAACGCCCTCTGCGGGATCCTGCTCAATGATGACGCCCGGCTCAGCCTCGTTGTAGACCTGACCGTCCTCCTTGAACTGGATGTTGTTGCCGTACTTGGCAACAGCGTCGTTGAAGTCCATACCGATAACGGAAGGCATCTTCCAGTCGTTCTTCTGTGATGTATCCTTGAGGTAATCCGTGAAGAGCAGCGATATGATGATAACGCCGACGATGATGACAACTACGACTACCGCCGTGAGCACGGGAATGAGCAGCGATGAACGCTCTTCCTCCTCTTCCTCGTCCTCCTCGTCCTCGTAGAAGTCGTCGTTATTGTATACGCCGCCGTAGGGCTGCTGCTGAGGCGGATAAGCCTGCTGTCCGCCGTAGGGATCTGCCGCGCCTGCGGGTACGCCCGCATATACAGGCTGCTGCACCTGCTCCTGAACCTGTGCTCCGCCCTGAGCCGCGCCGTCGCGTGCGATGGACTGTGTATTGAAGAAGCGTGTGTTCTCGTTGTCGTCCTCGCCCTCCTCGACATAGTAGCCGAAGGTGGTGGACGGGTCGTTCTTGAACTTTTCGATGTCCGCTATCATATCAGCGGTGGTCTGGTATCTGTCCTCGGGAGCCTTCTCCATTGCCTTGAGGACTATCTCCTCGAGACCGTCGGGGATATCGGGGTTGATAGCTCTCGGGCGCTCGGGGATATCGTGCATATGCATTACCGCAATGGCTACGGGGTTGTCGCTGTCGAACGGCTTCCTGCCCGTGAGCATCTCGTACATCATTGCTCCCACGGAGTAGATGTCGCTCTTTGCGTCGGTCACGCCGCCGCTCGCCTGCTCGGGGCTGATGTAGTGGACGCTCCCGATAGCCTGATCGGTGGCTGTCTTGCCCTCCTCACGCGAGAACTTCGCGATGCCGAAGTCCATGACCTTGATAGTGCCGTCGGTGAACATCATTATGTTCTGAGGTTTGATGTCACGGTGAACTATGCCCTTGTCGTGTGCGTGCTGGAGAGCACGGAGTATCTGAATTACAAAATGTACGGTATCCTTCCA
>CAMHBN010000093.1 GCA_946183385.1 uncultured Ruminococcus sp. | reverse complement strand
TCGCTCGGAGCCGAACCCGACAACATAATTTTCACCTCGGGTGCGACCGAGAGCAATAACCTTGCTCTCCGCGGAGCCTCCGCCGCTTACGGCAGAAAGCGCCGCAGGATAGTTGCCTCCGCCGTGGAGCACGCCTCCGTGGACGAGACCCTCTCCGACCTCGAAAGCAAGGGCTTCGAGGTGGTGCGCGTGTCGCCGAGGGAGGACGGGCGCTTTTATGCCGAGGACTTTCTCGCCGCGTGCAATGAGGATACGGTTCTGCTGACGATGATGTACGTCAACAACGAGACGGGCTATATCCAGCCCGTGAAGGAGACGTTCACCGCTGTAAAGCGCCGATTCAAGGACATAATCACGCATACAGACTGCGTGCAGGCTTATATGAAGCTCCCCGTGAAAGCGAATCAGCTCGGCGCTGACCTCATCTCGCTGAGCGGGCACAAGATCCACGGAGCAAAGGGCGTGGGAGCGCTGTATATCCGCAAGGGCGTGCGCCTTATCCCCACAGTTACGGGCGGGAAGCAGGAAAAGGGCATACGCTCGGGCACTGAGAGCGTTCCGCTGATATGCGCTTTCGGAGCGGCTGTGGAGAAGCTCGCCCCGACGATAAGCGACCGCTATGAGCGCGTATCTGCGCTGAAAGCAAGGCTGACGGAGCTCGTTTCCGCGGTAGACGGCGTGGAGGTCAACTCGCCCGCGGACGGCTCGCCTTATGTGGTGAATATTTCCGCGGCGGGCAAGCGCTCGGAGATAATGCTCCACTACCTCGAAAGCCGCGAGATATACGTTTCAAGCGGCTCGGCGTGCTCGAAGGGGCAGCAGAGCGGCGTGCTCGGGCAGTTCGGCATTTCGGGCAAGCGTGCGGATTCGGCTCTGCGCGTAAGCATGACCGCCGAGACCACCGAAGCCGAGATTGAGGAGTTCGCGCGTGCTCTCGCCGAGGGTATCGCGAGCGTGAGAGGCTGACCCGAAGGAGGTCTGTATGGAAGAGAGCGTTGATACAAAACAGGACAAGAAGAAATCATTTCTCATAAAAGAGCTTATGTTGCTTCTCGGAATTGCGGCAGCGCTCGCTGTCCTCGGATTAGCCTTTGTGAACGGAATACACATGGCGTGGGGCAGCCGTATGATAGATGACAGGGACGCTGTGGCTATAGATTGCGGCAATGCCATTTATGTACAGGTGAAAGATTACTATGAAGCACAGGGCAGGAGCGTCCCCGCTGACAAGGAATACCTCGTCAGGGCGACCTGCACCAAGGACGGACTGGTCAACGAGCCGTGCGAGCTCCTTCCGCAGAGCGAGACTAACGCTTATTATTCAAGTCGGTGGAAAAAGGCCTTCAATATCGCTGTCAGATTCAGGGACGGAGCTCCCGCCGAAGCGTGGGCGCTGGAGAAGAAACCGCTCACCGATGATATGCTCCGCAGCTACAGCAGGGAGGAGCAGCGCGAGATGTTCGGCAAATTGAAGGGGGCGCGGGACGTTATCGGGTACAGCAGCTTCAAGGATGTAGTCTGGAAAAACAAGTGAAATGACGATGCGGATGGAGGCTTACTTAGGAACGAGATGAATAATATGCAGATTGAAAAAACTCCGAAGAAGGGCAGCAAGGCTCTCAAGGAGCTGAAAACTGCGGCTGTTGTACTGCTGATGGTGGGACTGTGCTTTGTTGGCGGATTGTTCGGAATGTACCTTCTGTACGGTTATTATTTTGGCGGACATATGGTGGATAGCAGCCTTTCATTGGCGACATCGTGCAGGAAGGCTATGGACAGCTCTATTGCCGACTACTACGAAGCGGAGAAAAAGGAGATTCCCACCGACAAGGAATACACCATATATGCTGTTTATGGTCCCGACGGACTTGTCAGCGAGCCGTGCGAGTTCTTCCCCGAGAGTGTGAATCAGAATTATTTTAGCGACCACTCTCGTTACACCTACAACATAATCATGAAGTATAAGGAAGGGAAATTCTCTGAGATGTGGATGAGCCGCAAAGAGCTCACCGATGACGTGCTTATCCCATACGACAGATATGAGATGCAGGATATGTACGGACCTCTGAAGAGAGACAGGGACCTTATCGTGTATGTCGGCTACAGAAGCGAGCTGAAGTATTTCCACTGATATTATAATAGTATAGGAGAAGAATATGAAAGAGATAGTTCTTGTAAAATACGGCGAAATGGTGCTCAAGGGACTGAACAAGAAGTCCTTCGAGGATATGCTCACCAAAAATATCAAGCGCAGACTCAAGCGCCTCGGGCATTTCCAGCTCACGAGCGCACAGTCCACGACCTACATAACCCCGCTCGATGACGACATCGACCTCGACGAGGTGGTTGACCGCGTGAGCAAGGTCTTTGGCATTGCGGCTCTGTGCAGAGCCTGCGTCTGCGAAAAGGATTTTGCCGATATCACGGCAAAGGCGATAGACTACTGCGGCGGCGTGCTCGGCACGGCGAGGACGTTCAAGGTGGCGTCCAAGCGCTCGGACAAGGCTTTTCCGATGAAGTCGCCCGAGATATGCACCGAGCTCGGCGCGATACTGCTGGAGAAGTTCCCGAACCTCACGGTAGACGTCAAGGAGCCCGATGTGACGGTGACGGTCGAGATACGCGACACCAACGCCTACGTCCACGCCGAGAAGCTCAAGGGCGCGGGCGGACTTCCCGTGGGAAGCAGCGGAAAGGCTCTTTTGCTGCTGTCGGGAGGCATTGACAGTCCCGTTGCGGGCTGGATGATGGCGAAGAGGGGAGTCCACATCGCAGCGATACACTATGTCAGCCCGCCCTACACCTCCGACCGCGCACAGCTCAAGGTGGAGCAGCTCTGCGAGAAGCTGACCGACTGGTGCGGCGGTATCGCGTTCTACTGCGTGCCGTTCACGGAGATACAGGAGGCTATCAAGGACAATTGTCCCGAGGAGTTTTTCACGATAATAATGCGCCGCCTGATGATGGAAATTGCCCAGCGCATAGCCGAAAAGGACAACTGCCTTGCCCTTATCACGGGTGAGAGCGTGGGACAGGTCGCGAGCCAGACCATGGCGGCTATCGGCTGTACGGATGCCGTCTGCCGCATACCCGTACTGCGCCCGCTCATCGGCATGGACAAGACCGAGATAATCGAGATATCGCGTAAAATAGACACGTTCGAGACATCGACCCTCCCTTATGAGGACTGCTGTACCGTGTTCACGCCCCGCCACCCGAAGGTGCGTCCGCGCCTCGAGGACATCGAAAAGGCACAGAACAGCTTCGATTTCGAGCCGCTGATACAGAAGGCGGTCGAGGGTACGACCATCAAGACGTTCAATTATTCCAAATAATGTAGGGCACATTCCGTGCGCCCGCAATACAGCGGAATAAGTTCACGGGCGGCGGAACGCCGCCCCCTGCAATTGCAGTCGCACATTTCAACTTATGCACAAATTCAACACGTCATTTTTGTATAAGCTGCTGTAATTGTGAACTCAGTCGGAACAGTTCAAGGTGATACTGTGAAACTTTGAGCCCAGACCTTGACAAAGGGTCGGCTGATAGTGTAAAATTATATAGATAAGGGGATAGCTGTGCCCTGATGTGTGCAGCTTCCATAAACCACACGCGGAGGCTGAAATCAACTTATGAGTGATAATTACATAGATAAACTGAATGAAGAGCAAGCCGCCGCCGAGGCTAAGCGCAAAGCCGACAAGATAAGGGCTATCAGAGCTTCGCTCCACGCCGATGAGCCGCAGGAGACAGCTCCCGTGCAGGCTCAGACCGTTGAGGACGCAGTTTCCGCCGCGGAGGAGAGCTTTGCGGCTAAGTTCGACCGCGTGAGACGGAACAAGCTCGCCGCGCAGAACAGAGCGGACGCGCCGCCCGCAGAAGAGGCAGCGCCCGTGACGGAAGTACCTGCGGAAGAGCTTACAGTCGCAGAGGAAGCATTCTCCGCGGAGGAAGCAGTTCCTGTGAGTGAGATACCCGAGGCGATCCGCGGGTTGGATATACCAGACGAGGCTCCGGTTACCGAGCAGACACCTGTTTACGAGCGGGCTCCCGTTGCGGAGGCTCCCGCAGAAGAGCCGCAGTCTGCCGCTGCCGAGACGCAGCGGGTACAGGCAGTGCCGCCGAGAGCGACACTCAGTCCCATGAGAAAGCCGCGCGAGGCATGGGCGAATACTCCCCATACCGAGCCGCGTATGCATCAGGACGTCAAGAAAAAGAAAAAGAAGAAGAAAAAGCCCAAGACCCTCGGACAGAAGCTCCGCGGTCTGTTCCCCGAAAAGGGAGACAAGCCGCTCGAGATAGTCAGAAAGTTCGTCTTCCTCGGTTCGCTCGTGGCGATAGTGGTTTGCGGCTATATGGTCGGCGACTACTACCTCGACCTGTGGCGCAGCCGTATGGAGTACAGCAACATCGACGACATCTACCGCACCTATACGCCTATAATAACCTCAGTCGAGGAAGAGAAGGACATCGACAACAAGTACTACGACCTTCTCCCCGGCGCAAAGAAGCTGCTCGACATCAACCCCGATGTCGTGGGATATATGACCATACCCACCATCGACGGCAAGGCGATAGTCGCTCTTCCCGTCGTGCAGGCGGAGGACAACAGCAAGTACCTCAACCTCAACTTCAAGGGCGAGAATTCACGTGCGGGCGCCCTCTTCCTTGACTGGCGCAATCACTTCGACGTTGTCGAGAATCACCGCCTTGTCGAGAAGAATTCCGACAACCTCATCGTCTACGGTCACAATATGGCTGACGAGAGTATGTTCGGAGCACTGAAATACTACCGCCGCTACGACAGCTACTACGAGAGCCACCCGATAATCGAGTTCAACTCCAACTACGAGCAGTACACCTACAAGATATTCTCGTTCTTCCTGCTCGATGCGGAGGATGACACAGATACCGAGTACGACTGCTGGAATACCCTCAGCTTCGACGACGAGGAGGAGTTCTACGACTTCGTGAATGAGGCGAAGAGACGTACCCTCCGCACGAACAGCGTCGATGTGAAGTACGGCGACCAGATACTCACGATATCCACCTGCAATACCGATGTCATCGGCAACGACCGCGGAAGGCTGATACTCATGGCACGCCGCGTCCGTCCCGGTGAGGACCTCTATGAGGGCACAAAGAACAGCGAGAAAAATACAAATGTAAAATGGCCGAACGTCTATTACGAACAGCACCCCAATGAGAAGTATGACCCCACGCAGTTCGTTCCGTACGGACCGTAAGCCAGAGAGAATAGAAAAGCAAATATCGAGGATTGATACATTTGAAAAGCAAAACAAGGCTCATCGCAGCCTGCGGAGCCCTTGCCGCTTCGGCAGGACTCATTACGGCAGCTTTCTTCGGCTGCAAGGACAAGATGGAGGAGCACGTTGTCGGCAAGGCTGAGCCGCTGACAGAGGCGTCTGCCGAACCGGCTACTCTTCCGGCTTATGACTACGTTCCGTCCGAAGACGGAATGACCGAAAGAGCAAAGACGCTCCTCAAACAGAACAAGGACATCGTCGCATGGATAAAGATAGACCAGACCAAGGTCGACTACCCCGTCGTGAAGGATCCCGGCGAGGTGCCCGAGGGCGTGGCTTATTACGGAGGCGACGCGCATGAGGTAAATTCCTACTACCTCGATCGCGGTATCGACCGCCAGTTCCACCGCGAGGGCTGCCTGTTCATGGACTTCCGCGACGACTTCGGAAGCGTAGAGGAGGATCAGTCCGAGAATATCGTCATCTACGGACACAATATGGCTAACAATACGATGTTCGGCTCGATAAGAAGATACAGGCAGGATTACGACTTCTTCGAGGCGGCACCGTTCATCGAGCTCAGCTCGAATTACAGGGATTACGACTACGTCATCGCCTATTGCTGTATCACCAGCGGTCACACCTATACGGATTACGGCTACTGGGATATGGAGGAGCTCGACGACGAGGAGACCTTCAACGAGTACGTGAGCCTCGCAAAGGGCAGACAGCTCTTTGATACGGGCGTAGATGTAAAGTACGGCGACAAGCTCCTGACCCTTTCGACCTGCTATGCCAACGAGGACAACTCGCGCTTCATCATCATAGCGAGACGTCTCCGCGACGGCGAAAAGGCGGGCGACCTTTCGACCATAACGAGGACGGAGGAGTACAAGAAAGCACACGCGCCTACCGAGCCTTCAACGGAGGAAACTACCGAGGCGGCTCAGTAAGCTAAGATAGACATTTATTGAAAGAGGTGATAGCGATGAAGACTGAAACACCTTTTAAGAAGGCGGTGGCTGCCATTGCGGGAGTCGTGATTGCGTTCACGGGCTCAAGCTACTCGGCAGGTGCCGCAGATACCACAACGACCGAAAGCACGACCACAGGCTCTGCGGGTACCGATACCACCGCGGCGGAGACTACTACCGAGGCGGAAGAGCAGGAGGAGCAGGAGATCGAGTGGTACAAGGCTACGCTCGACGATTACGACGACAGCCTCTCTCTCATCAGCTATGAGGCTTCTCCCGAATCGGGAAACAGCGGAGCCAAGAAGAAAAACAAGAAGCCTACGCCTGTCGAGCTCAATGTGACGGGCGGATATGTCGGTGATATACCGTGGTTCGAGAGCGAGCCCGAGATAGAATCGACTCCCGGCAAGTTCGCGATAGTGACCTACGGCTGGGGACACGGCGTCGGAATGAGCCAGAACGGCGCGAATTTCTACGCTACATATTCGGACTGGACATATCAGGACATACTTTTCCACTACTACCCGG
The DNA here is from genome assembly GCA_946183385.1 of uncultured Ruminococcus sp. Taxonomy (GTDB): domain Bacteria; phylum Bacillota; class Clostridia; order Oscillospirales; family Ruminococcaceae; genus Ruminococcus. The sequence goes on along the minus strand of CAMHBN010000093.1, from coordinate 510 downwards.
ATACGTACCTGATGGATACGTGCGTGGACGAGGACGACGAGATAACGGTCAACGGCGTCAAGGGAGATGTTCTCTCGATGGTGTCGCAGATAGTGTTCAACGAGGTCGGCGGTACGATGAGCTACGAGGCTATCAAGGCTCAGGCAGTCGCAGTCTATACCTACTGTATGTACCACAACGGCGATTCGGCTGACCTGAGATGCAAGCCGCATCCTCCGCAGGTCGTTGTTGACGCGGTAAACGACGTGCTCGGTCAGGCGCTGTTCTACGGCGATGACTACGCACTGACGATGTTCTCGGCTTCGAGCGGCGGTATCACCGCCAACTGCAGCGAGGTCTTCTGGGCGAACCTGCCTTATCTAAGGTCGGTGTCCAGCGACTACGACGCCTGCTATGACCCGCACTACGGTACTGTTACCTACATCGACGACTTCCAGCTCAGGAACATGATCGAGGGCGCTTACGGCATAAAGCTTTCAGATGACCCGGACAAGTGGATCCAGCCTACAT
>CAMHBN010000092.1 GCA_946183385.1 uncultured Ruminococcus sp. | reverse complement strand
ACGAGCACGACCACGAGCATGAACATCACCACGACGAGCACTGCGGCTGCGGTCACGACCATGAGCACGAGCACGCTCACGAACACCACCACGAGCACGAAGAAGGCGAGAAGCTCGAGGTCGTGTCGCTCATTGTCGGCATAGCGCTGTTTGCGGCGGCGATAGCGGTACACCACCTCACGGAGCTCCTGCCGCTCGCGATAGGACTGTATGTCGCGGCATATCTCGTGCTCGGCATAAATGTCCTCAGAGCCACGGTCAAGAGCCTGCTCAAGGGCAATGTCTTCAATGAAAACTTCCTTATGACGATAGCCACCCTCGGAGCTTTCGCCCTCGGTGAGTACGCCGAGGCTGTCGGAGTCGTGCTCTTCTTCCGAATTGGTGAAATGTTCGAGGACTTCGCCGTTGCGCGCAGCCGCAAGGCTATCACCGGCGTGACCGAGCTCCGCGTGGAGGAGGCAGACGTCCTTCGCGGGGACGAATTCGTGCGAGTTGACGCCGATGATATCGAGGTCGGCGACATACTGCGTATAAAGGTCGGCGAGCGTATCGCTGTTGACGGTATCGTCGAGGCGGGCGAGTCACGTATAGACACCTCCGCCGTGAACGGCGAACCCGTACCGCTGACAGTCCGCGCAGGAGACAGCATAATGTCGGGCTGTATCAACATCTCAGAGACATTCAACCTCCGTGCAACTGCGGTGGCTGACGACTCAATGATAACGAAGATAGCCCACGCAGTCGAGGACGCTTCATCAGCGAAGCCCAAGCTCGACCGCTTCATCACGCGCTTTGCGAAGGTATACACGCCTATAGTTATAGGTATTGCCGCGGCAACGGCTCTGCTCGGCTCGCTCATCACAGGCGACTGGCAGAAGTGGGTGTACTCGGCGCTGACCTTCCTCGTAATCAGCTGTCCGTGTGCGCTGGTTCTGAGCGTGCCGCTGGCGTATTTCTCGGGAATAGGCGCGGCGTCGAAGCTCGGCATACTCTTCAAGGGCGGCGATTCCATCGAAGCTCTCGGCAAGGTCAGGGCTGTTGCCTTCGACAAGACCGGCACGCTCACGAACGGAAGCTTCACCGTCACTCGTATCACAAGCGCAGGCAATCTCAGCGAGGAAGAGCTGCTCCGCCTCTGCGGAAGCTGCGAGCAGATCTCGACCCACCCCGTTGCTGAGAGTATAGTTGACTACTGCCGCGATAAGGGCATACACCTCACCGAGCCAGAGCGCTCGTCGGATATCGCTGGCAGAGGCGTCGAGGCGCAGGTCGGCGGGAAAGACGTCCTCTGCGGCAATATGAAGCTGATGAAGGAGAAGAACGCCGATATCCCCGAGCTCCCTCAGACGGAGGCGGGCACGTCGGTATATGTGGCTGTGGACGGCAGAGTTGAGGGCGTGATACTCGTCTCCGACGAGCTGAAAAAGACGGCGGCGGACGCTGTGAAGTCGCTGAAATCTATGGGTATTGCGACGGCGATGTTCACGGGCGATGTCCCCGAGACGGCGGCGGAGGTCGGCAGGACGCTCGGCGCGGATACCGTAAAGGGCGGACTTCTCCCCGACGAGAAGCTCGCAGAGCTCAACGCACTGCGCGAAAAATACGGCAGCGTGATGTTTGTCGGCGACGGTATCAATGACGCGCCCGTGCTCGCGGGAGCTGACGTCGGCGGAGCTATGCAGACGGGCTCAGACCTCGCACTCGAAGCCGCAGACGCCGTATTTATGAGCAGCGAGCCCGCGTCGGTAGTCACCGCGAAGAAGATAGCAAACAAGACCCTGCGCATTTCCTACGAGAACATTATATTCGCGCTCGCAGTCAAAGCGGCAGTGCTCGTCCTCGGACTTATCGGTCACCCGAATATGTGGCTCGCGGTCTTTGCGGACTCGGGTACAGCAATGCTGCTGATACTGAATTCTATCCGTGCTCTCAACACGAAAAGCTACAAATAAGGAGGAACTGCCATGGTATGGGATAAGGTCGCGCCGCTCTACGACGCGTTTGAATCGCTCTCGAACAACAGGGTCTACAGCGGCACGGGAAAGGCTGTCGCGGAGGAGATAGACCCCGAGGACAACGTCCTCGAATGTGCCTGCGGGACAGGAGCTATCAGCCGATATATCGCACCGAAATGCGCAAATCTCATCGTGACTGACCGCTCCGGGAATATGCTGAAGGAGACTTATATGAAGTGCCGCGGCTATGCCAACGTGAAGTACGGCTTGTCCGACATCATGCACCTTCGCTTCCGCGATAAACGCTTCGACAAGGTCGTAGCCGGCAACGTCATTCACCTCCTCGACGACCCGCAGGGCGCGCTCGCGGAGCTGCTGAGGGTGTGCAGGAGCGGTGGAAAGGTCATCATCCCGACATATATCAACGACAGCAGAGGAGCTCTCCGCTCGGCACAGAACGTACTCGAAAAGGTCGGCTTCAAGTTCAAGAGCGAGTTCGACATCGACACCTATAAGGAGTTCTTCGCAGATGCGGGCTGTACGGACGTGGAATACCGCGTGGTCGAGGGGCGCTGTCCGTGCGCGATAGCGATAATTACAAAGGAATAAAAACAGAGCGCGATAGAAATTATCGCGCTCATTTTTGTACTTGACACGGACACCGATAAGTTATATCATTAAAAGTGAGATTTTTTTGAAAAAAGCTGTGATATTATCGCAGTTCGTGCGTCTTATATATGAGAGCGCAGATAATAACTTTGAAAGGAGGCAGAGCCATGGAGGACTTCGATGCGGTGTTCCGCGAGTATTACGACGACGTTTTCAGATTTTTGCGCGGTCTGTCCGCAAGTGAATCCCTCGCCGAGGAGCTCACGCAGGAGACCTTCTTCCGCGCTTTCCGCTCCATCGGAGACTACCGCGGAGAATCCGAGCTGAGGGTATGGCTCTGCTCCATCGCACGCAATCTGTACTACTCCCACTGCCGCAGGGAGAAACACCTCACAGGCGAGGAAGTCCCCGAGGACTACATCGCCGACGGCGCAGACCTCAGTGAGCTCATCGCAGACAAGGAGCTCGCCTTCCGCCTGCACAGGGTGCTGCACGGCATACGCGAGCCGTACAAGGAGGTCTTTTCGCTGAGAGTGTTCGGCGAGCTGTCCTTCCGCGAGATAGGCGACCTCTTCGGCAAGAGCGAGCACTGGGCGTGCGTGACCTTCCACCGCGCCAAAGCAATGATATACGAACAGATAAAGGAGGAATCGGAATGAGATTACCGTGCGAGGTCGTCCGCGACCTGCTCCCGCTGTATACCGAGGATATGTTAAGTCCCGAGAGCCGCAGGCTCACTGATGAGCACCTTGCCGAGTGCGGCAAGTGTCGAGCTGTACTCGATGAAATGGGCGTAAAGGCTCCCGATGTGCAGTTCCGCATGGACACAGCGCAGGAGTTTGCGAAATACGAGAAAAAGAAGAAGCACAAGCTGGCGTGGCTCGTTGCAGGTATCACAGCCGCAGCTGTAGCGGGATTCTTCATACTCAATCTCCTGTTTATACTGATGATAGTCGCACTGGTCGTGTTCGACGGAGCAAGTGCGAAGGTAAAGGTCGATACCGACCCGACGCATTATTCGCTTTATATGGGTGAGGACGCGAAGAAAGAATACCGCACGAAATGGGGAATGGACGAGTCTATCTTCCCGAGCGGTATAACTCCCGATATGGAGGTCGTGGACTACAAAATGGTCTACTACGACCCTTGGGACGCGCAGTACCTCAGCTATCTGACGGTCTCCTATACGCCCTCGGACTATGCCGCGGAGCTCGGCAGGCTCGGGGAGTGCGGTGTTACGCCGTATGTGGGCTGCTACGGAGTGACGGGCTTTGCTGACAGCTCCGACCCGATAGCGATGTATGCCGACGACTATCAGGGCTTCATCTACGCGATACACACTCCCGACAAGGAGAACACGATAACCTACGTCGAGCTGATATTCTGCAACTACGCCTACGATATCGACTATGAAGATATGATACCGTCAGAGTACCTGCCGCTCGGTTTCGACGCCACCGACGAAAACGCCTACCGAAAGGAGAAAATGGACGGAATAAATACTTTCGCGTTATTCTGAAAAAAGCCATAAGGAAGCGTGTGCTCCCTTATGGCTTTTCGTTTTGTCAGGTCTTGCCAAACAGTCTCCCCTGCCATGTATCAAGCTCCGCGAGCCGCTTGTCGATACCGCCGAGGACGGCTATCTTGTCCGCGCTCCACATCGGAGCAATGAGCTTTCGCTTGTCGCCGTCGCCTGTAATGCGCTCTATGACGGTCTCGGGCGGGAGCACCTCAAGCTGCCGCACTATCACGTCGATGTACTCCTCGCGGCTGAGCAGCGGCACCTCTCCGCGCGCGTACATCTCCGCGAGACGCGTGCCGCGTATTACGTGCAGCATTTGCAGCTTCACCGCGTCGGGAGCGAGCTTAGCCGTCTGCCGCGCCGTCTCGGCCATCATCTCGTCGGTCTCATTCGGCAGACCGTTTATGATGTGCAGACAGGTGCGTATCCCGCGGCTTTTCAGCTTTTCATAGCCCGCAAGGAACTCTCCGTGCGTGCAGCAGCGGTTTATCAGGCGGAGCGTCTCCTCGTGGACGGTCTGCATACCGAGCTCGACCGTCAGCGATGTCCGTGTGCCGAGCTCGCACAGGAGGTCGAGCACGTCATCGGGCAGGCAGTCCGCACGTGTGCCGACAGATATGCCCTTCACATAGGGATATCTGAGCACGGAGGTGAATATCTCCCGCAGCCTTTCTGCAGGAGCGTAGGTGTTCGTATTCGCCTGAAAGTAGACTATCACGGGTACTTCCCCGTATTTCGCGGAGATACGCGCATACTCCTTCTCAAGCTGAGCACGCGCGGAGAGCGTGCCGTCGGTGAAGTAGCCGCTCCCGCCGTCGCAGAAAATGCAGCCTCCCGTACCCTTCGAGCCGTCGATGTTCGGGCAGGTGAAGCCGCAGTCGATGACGGCTTTGTACAGCTTCCCGCCATATTCCGTACGGAAATGGTAGTTTAGCGTGTGGTATCGCTTGTTGTCGAGCGAGTAGGGAAAAGGGCTTGCGCTCATCTGTGTCACCTCACCTGTCGGCTTCACTTCTTCATAAGCTTGGAGAGCTCCTGAAACAGCGCTATATCGTTATCGTTTATCTTGATGTTGGTCTTCATCGTCTGACCCTGCGAGTTTGTGAGGGTCATCTCTATAACGCTGTCCTTGTCAACAGCGCCGCCTACCGCTCCGAGGAACATCAGGAACTTCGGGTGATCCTGACAGAAGGTCTCGAACAGCGGCTTCAGCTTCATCATTGCAAGTGGGTTCATTCTTCTTTCTCCTTAGATGTCGTTTCGTTTTTCCTCACGGGTATCAGCCGTTTCAGCACGTACTGCGCACACAGTCCCGTGAATAGTCCCGCGATAGTGCCCGATACTATCAGCATCGGATAGTGCACGAGCACCGCAGGCGACCTCGTCAGCACGAGAGCCGCGGCTATCTGTCCCGTGTTGTGGAGCATTGCTCCGAACGCGCTGCACAGCCACAGGAAGTTCATCGGTATCACCTTTTTCAGCAGGAGCATACCCGCTATGCAGAGAGCTCCGCCCGCGAGGCTGTAGATTATCGCGGAAAAGTTGCTGCTGAATACCGAGCCGAGCACTATCCTCGTCAGCAGGAGCAGCATTGCCTCCCGCGCCCTGTAGCTGTACACGGCGTAGACCGTGAATATGTTCGCGAGCCCGAGCTTGACCCCCGGTATCGACGAGAGGTCGGGCAGTCGTAGTTCCACGATGAATATTATCAGAGCCGCCGCTGTGAGCAGGGCGAGCTCGGTAAGTCGTCTCGTTTTCATATCAGCCACCGTCCTTCGGCTCATCGACCAGCTTTATCACGAGCTTATGCGGCAGACACACTATCGGCACGCTCTCATAGCGGAGCGTACCCGTCTTGATGCAGGTCTTGTCGGGACAGTCAGCCTCGGATATGCGTACGGTGTTGCCCTCGCCTATCTCCACGATATTGTAGCCGCCGTCGGGGCTGTCTATGCGTATGGTCTGAGTTGTCTCGTCGTCGAAGGTCGCGAGGTCGAGGGTGTAGAGCACCTTGCCGTCCTGCGTTATCTCGACCCACGTACTCTCCGCGGGACGGTGCAGGAATACGACCGCGACCGCCGCCGCAACGAATATCGTCACCGCAGCTGCGAGACAAACCTTCACTCCCTTAGTCACGGACAATCACCTCCGCGGGCATACCGCTCTTCATTTCGAGGCTGTCGCTCAGACCGTCGGTGTAGAGCACCCTGCCGTCGTCGGTGACGAGCACTGCGTCAACGTCGGTATGCTCGCACAGGTAGTTCTGCGCTTTGTCTGTGCCCATAACGAAAAGCGCCGTCGAGAGCGCGTCGCAGCGCAGTCCGCTCTCCCCTATCACGGTCACGGAGACGAGACCGTTGTCCGCAGGATAGCCGTCATTCGGGTCGATAATGTGCCAGTAGACCTTGCCGTCATCGCCCGTGAAATAGCGCTCGTAGTTGCCCGAGGTCACGACCGCCCTGTCCGAAATGCTCACTACACACATATTCTCGTCGGGCGAGAACGGGTCTTTTATCCCGACCCGCCAGTCCGAGCCGTCGGGCTTGCTCCCGAGAGCCTGCACATTGCCGCCGAGACTTATCAGCGCCGATGTTACGCCGTTATCGCGAAATATAGCCATTATCTCGTCGCCTGTGTAGCCCTTCGCGAGAGCTCCGAGGTCTATCTCAGCTTCAGCGGGTATCTGCACCGATGTTTCGCTGACCGCGATGTCTCCGCTGTGGACTTTTCTCAGCAGCTCCGCTATCGTCGCCTCGTCGGGGACGTGGTACTCACCCGTTGTGAAGCCCCACTCCCTGAGCACAGGGTATACCCTGATATCAAGCGCGTCGTCGGTCTCGACCCAGTATTTTCCTCCCGCATCGACGAGGAGCGCGGTATCGCGCGAGACTTCCACCTCCGCGCCGTTTGCTCTGTTTATGTGCGCGATGTCGCTGTCCTGAGCCGTGACCGAGAGCTCGGCTTCGAGCTCGCGAATGCGCTCCTCAGCCGCTTCGAGAGCCGATTCTGCGCCGTCTCCGTAAGCCTTCATCGTCATGAAGGTGTCCATAGCGAAGACGTCACGCTCGGAGGCAGTCGGCTGTGAGGAAGATGTTTTTGCCGAGCAGGAGGTCAGAGCCGTCAGAAGTACCGCAGAGAGTGCGGCTGCCGTGAGTAGTTTTTTCAATGTGTATTCCTTTCATGTTAGGAAGATATAACTTGATGTATAGGATAAC
>CAMHBN010000091.1 GCA_946183385.1 uncultured Ruminococcus sp. | reverse complement strand
GCACTTTCCCGAAACCAAAGACAGCTGCTCGTGGATTTTTACACGGAACTGTAAGCCTGCAACGGGAAGCTTCACAACTCGCGGGTCTTTTACGGTTATATCCAACTTTACCCTTGCGCCCGGCTTAGCCTTTACTCTGCCTATCTGCCATATAATGTTGCCTTCGCGGATCGCAGCTTCTGCGAGTTCGCCGTTACCATCCTCGGGGACTTCCTCGGGCTCTTCCTCGGGCTCCTCGTAATCCTCGTAACGCTCTATATCGAAGGAGGCGAACAGGTCCTCTATCTGCTCGTAGAACTTCCTGATGTGGTAGCGCACGCCTCTCTCAACGGTGACCTTGCAGTCCTCAAGCTTGCCCTTTGCCAGCTGCACATCCACGAATTTGTACTCCCGCGCGTACTTGTTGTACGCCTTTTTACGGAGCACCTTTTCAATTTCCATTGCCTTTGAATTCTTGGCACGGATATCGTTTATGACGGTCATTATCTCGGAAGCCTTATACGGTCTTTCCTCGACATCGCCGTTCTCGTCTGTCAGCGGGTCGCCGTTCTCGTCGGTGAGCGTCATCATGATATACTCATTCTGCAATATCTCTGAGGCGCGCTTCACGAACTGCACCTGATTGGACGAGCTCTGTCCCGCGACAGCATACCTCATATCATTCTTCTTGCTGATGGTGAAGGTAACGGTCTCCTGCATATTGTACCTGTCGGGCATAACGATGGAGAACTCGCCGTTCGGGCTGGTAAAGCACGAATACTCCTTCTCATTCTCCGTCTTGTCCTGAGAGGGATCGGATATGCCGCTGACAGTCACCAGCAGCCCGCCCTGCCCCTTGGGGACAGTCAGACCGTAATCGGAGGTCTCGTTTATCATGACACGACCGCTGATAGTCTTCGGGAGCGGCAGCGCGGGATTGATATTCTCAAGGAATTTCAAGCCCTCGTTTATCACCTCGCTGTCCGACTGCAGGAAGCTGTCGCTGTCGAGCAGGGAGGATGGCATCGACGGGAGCCCGCCCTCTGCGTCATAGTAATCGAAGTACCTGCCGTTGAGCGACTTCGCGTTCTGTATCATATCGTTTACGGCAGTATGATCGGGTATCTCAAAATCATTGTAAACGATACGGATGTTATTCTTGAGCAGATCGAACGCCTCCTCGAGGTTATGCGCATTCACCCTTGACAGGTCGTGTGCATTCCTCACACCCGCAAGAGCGGCGAGGTAAGCGAATTCCTTGGTCATTTTCGGTATCTGCCACAGTGCCGCCTGACGGAAATAGAGCTCAGCCTCATACTCGCTTATCCCGATAAGAGCAGCGGCGTCCTTTCTTGCCTTGCCGTTGTCCCACTTGTTGAGGATATCCTTCAGCGAGCAGATATCGTTCTGTATGAGCTTCACGGTCTTGCTGTTGTCGGAGGTATCAATGAAGAGCTTGTCCGTCATATCCAGACTCGGAGATATGTATGTCTCGCTCTCCGAGACATACACCTTCACCGCGGCGTAGGGGTGCTTGTCGGGAGAGCCCGATGACGGATGATAGAGGGTAACGGTAGCCTCGCCCTTGCTGACGCCCGTGATGACTGCGTCCTGAGAGCGCACGGAAACGTGCTCGCTTTCAGTGGTCGTAAAGTAGGTTTTGAGAGCGTCATCGGTGAGACCTATCTCTCTCAGGGAGACGCTTTCATTCACGCCAATGTGGAGGAAATACTTTTTGATAGTTTCGTTTTCAGGTGAACCACCCATTTTTTACACACCTTTCGTAAATATAGTATAGTGACTTCTGATATAAGAATAAGCCGACCCGATGTGGTACGCTCTGCTCCTTTCCTTCGGTATTGGGCAGCTTATTAAAAGCATTAATGATTGATTGGATTACTGTATTGAATATTGTTAACAAACATTGAACAAGAAAAAATATAATTTATTATAGCATAAGATTCTGCGAAAGTCAACAAAAATTATAAAAGCGAGAAAAATTTTTTGTTGCGTACTGATAAATAAATAACAAACAAGCAAATTCGCCCTCCACTATCGACCTGCAAAATAGAAAAGCCTCTCTTTCATAACGAAAGAGAGGCTTTTCCCATATACTTATCATTCGCCCTTGCTGAGGAAATCCTCGATCGAAACCACCACATCGTTCGTGGAGATATACGCATAGTACGCGAGTATCGAGGAGGCGTCCTTGGCATCGGTATTGCCGTCGCCGTTGACGTCAGCCGCCTTCTTCTGCGAAGCGGTGAACGCCGACTCGCTGCCCGTCGAGAGCTTGGCATACTCGGCAAGGATGAAGGAAGCGTCCTTGGCATCTATTTTTCCGTCGTCGTTGACGTCGCCGAGAGTGTAGAGCGACACGCGCGGTCTTACGGTGACGCTGATATCCGCGGAGCCGTCCGCAGTCTCGGCTTTTATCACAGCCTCGCCCTCGGCAGCGGCAGTGATAACGCCCTTTTCATCGACCGTGGCAGCGCTCTCGTTGTCGGAGCTGAACGTCACTCCGTCAACGCCCGTCTTAACGGTGTAGGTATCGCCGATAGCCAGCGACAGGGTCTTGGGGCTGATAACTATCTCGCCGTCGAGCGCCGCGAAGCTGAAGCCGTTCTCATCGGCATAAGTCTCGGACGTCGAGTCCCTGTAGCCGTAGACAGTACTGCTGTAGTCCTCGCCGAGCGCCTTTTCCGCAAGCTCACATTCCTTGCCGTAGACATAGAGGTCGGGGTTTGTGCCCGCGAAGGCATTGGGCTTCACTGCTGCAACGCTCTCGGGTATCTCCGCGGAGACCATAGCCGAGCAGTTATTGAAGGCATACTCGTCGATGAGAGCGGTCTTTTCTCCGCAGATATCGACCTCGCGCAGGGTGGTCATATTCGAGAATGCATATCGCGGTATCCTCTCGCCGCCCGTAATGATTATCCTTGATATACCGTAGGGCGAGAAGTCCATCGCCTCATTCGCCCAGCTCCAGTGCTGGTCGATGAAGAGGTCGGCAACGCCGCTGTCGGGGTTGACGTCGCCGTCAGCATTGGCGGAAACTGCTGTTCTTGCTGCGTAGGGGAGCTGCAATGTCTCGAGGCAGTAGCAGCCGTTCACCATCATTCTGCCCATCGAGGTCACGGTATCGGGAATAGTGAGCGAGCTTATTCCCGTACAGTTTGCGAAGGCGTACTCGCCTATGCTGTTCAGACCGTTTACGAGCCTGAGCTCCTTTATCGCCGAGCAGCTGCCGAAGGCTGAATCTCCGAGGCTTTTCAGCGTCTCGGGGAGCTTTATATCCGTGAGCGATGAACAGTTCAGGAAAGCGTGGTCATCAACAGCGACGATACCCGAACCGCTGAGGTCTATCTCGGTAAGTCCGTCCATGCCCGCAAAAACGTATCTGGGGACCTTATATCCGCCGGTTATCGTTATCTTCGAGAGCTTATACGGCGAGAAATCCATAGCCTCGTTCGTCCAGCTCCAGTGCTGGTCGATGAAGAGGTCGGCAACGCCGCAGTCGGGGTTGATGTCGCCGCCCTCCTCGGCACAGCTTGCCTTAGTCGCCGAGTATGGGAGGGTCAGCTCCGTGAGCTCGGTACAGCCGTTGAAGAGCATCCTGCCCATTGATGTAACATTTGCGGGCACGGTAAAGGTCGTGATACCCGTGCAGTTAGCGAATCCGTACTCGCCAATAGACTGATACGACTCGGGGAGCGTTGTTATCTCAAGGTTCCTGCAGTCCGCGAAAACGCCGTTCCCGAGAGTAGTTATCCTGCCGTTGTCGGGGAGCTCCGTGATGGGCGTTGCGCTGTAGGCGTAGGCTCCGATATCAGTGACGGTATCGGGCAGCTTAATATCCGTGAGGGAGGAGCATTTGAAGAATGCGTGGTCATCGACAGCGGCGATATTAGTCCCGCTGAGGTCCACCTCTTTGAGGCACGACATATTCGAGAACGCATACCTCGGCACCTTCTCGCCGCCCGTAACAGTTATCTTCGTAAGCTTATACGGTGAGAAATCCATAGCCTCGTTCTCCCAGCTCCAGTGCTGGTCGATGAAGAGGTCGGCAACGGAGCAGTCAGGGTTGGTGTCTCCGTCTGCATTCGCACAGCCCGCCGCTGTCGCCGAGTATGGGAGCGTCAGCTCCGCGAGCTCGGTACAGCCGTTGAAAGCCATCCTGCCCATAGACGACACGCTTGCGGGAACAGTCAGCGAGGTCACGCCCGTGCAGTTCGCGAAGGCATACAGCCCGATGGACTCGATACCGTCCGCGAGGTCGAACTCCTCCATCGCGGTGCAGTCTCTGAACGCCGACTCGCCGATCTTTTTCAGAGCGGACGGGAACTTTATCGTTTTGAGCGACGAGCACCCATACAGAGCGTACTCGTCAATATCGGTGAGACCTGATGCGCTGAGGTCTATCTCGGTGAGCGACTTCATATTCGCGAAAGCGTACTTCGGCACACGGTCGCCGCCCGTAACGGTTATCTTCGTGAGCTTATACTCCGAGAAATCGGCAGCGTCGTTATTCCAGCTCCAGTGCTGGTCGTAGAAGAGGTCTGCCACCGAGCAGTCGGGGTTGACGTCGCCGCCTGCCACCGCAGAGCTCGCGATGTCCGCCGCGTAGGGGAGCGTGAGCTCCGTCAGCTCGGTACAGCCGCTGAACGCCATTCTGCCCATCGAGATCACAGTCTCGGGGACGGTCAGCCCCGTCAGACCTTTGCAGTCCGCGAACGCATAGCTGCCGAGCGTTTCCGCTCCGCCGAAGCTGATATCCTTTACAGCGATACAGCCCGAAAACGCGCCCTCGCCGACCTTCTTTACGCTATCGGGAAGAGCGACCAGCCCCTCGGTGAGCTTGCCGTCGCCGCTTACCGACGAGAGCATATCGCAGCCCCTGAACAGGTTATTTCCTATGCTTGTTATCTCGAGCCCTTCCTCGTTCTCGAAAATAACGCTCTTGATTTTCAGATTCTCGAACGGAGAGCTCCTGTAATCGTTCATTTCGCCGTAGCCCCTGATGACAACAAGACCGTCGGGGAAGACGTCCGCGCTGATGTTTTCTCCGAGCTCAACCGTTGTTGTCGGCTCGGCGGAGGTCGCAGCCTCTGTTGCTTCTTCCGTGGAGGTTACTTCTTCTGCCGCATCGTTCTCAGCTTCCGAAGCTTCTTCCACAGCATCGTCTGCTGCCTTCACAACGGCTGCAATATCCGCTATGGTCTTGCCCGACTGCACATACAGCGCACCCGCGGGGAGTCCCGCAGACGCCGCCGAGCTGCACAGAACAGCGCTGAGCGTGCCTGCCAGTATTCTTTTTATCATTTCTCTTATCTCTCCTTGCATAATAGTTTTATCATTGAATAAAATCAACGTATGTAAATTATACATCAATTTATACTTTCAGTCAACACATTTTAAAAAAGATAGCAATATTTACACAGCCGCCCGAAATCGGTCATTTCCGCACAGCCACCGCCTCCGCCCCGCGTTTTGCAGAAATATAGGGGAAATCGCCGTTTCGGAAAAGTCTCCTGATACTATTGCTTTTTTTGGCGGTTTGTGTTATAATGATAATATGGAGAATATTACACAAAAAGCGTGGTGATACCGTGGACTATACCATCAGCCTCACAAACAAATGCAACCTTAAATGCAGCTACTGCTACGAGCGTCACCTCAACACGGAATACGGCAGCCTCAGCGACGAGACCCGCGACAAGATTGCGGACTACATCAACGCCCGCGGCGACGCTGACACGGTCTACCTCTTCGGCGGCGAGCCGCTGCTGTACAAGGAAAACGTGAAGTACTACTGCGAGACCGTAAAGGCTAACCGTTTCGTCATCACGACCAACGGCACCCTCCTCGACGAGGACTTCATAAAGTGGTGCGCCGACAGGAAAAACATCATCATCAATATGTCGCACGACGGCATAAAATGCACCGAGCGCGGCGCAGATGTGGCGCTGCTCGACGCGAACCTGAAAATACTGCTGAAATATCAGCCGCGCACACTCGTGCAGCTCGTCTACACCGAGAGCACCCTCCCAGACCTTTACGACAACATCATGTACCTGAAAGGGCTCGGCGCGCAGAAGGTGTCGGCGGTGCTTGATTCCTTCCTCGTCCCGACCGATATCGACAGCTTCGGGGATGAGCTGCGGAAGCAGTGGGAAAAGGTCGCGGCGATACCGAACCTATTCGTATTCGAGCTCGAATCGAAGAAGAACAGCATAAGAAAAAAGGAGCACCCCCTCTGCGAGATATGCAAAAAGAAGGTGTTCATCAACTGGGACGGCAGCTTTTACCCGTGCGTGCAGTTCCAGAACCGCGCGGAGTTCCGCTGCGGCGACATATTCACGGGTATGGAAGCCGAAAAGGCAAGAGCAGCTCACCCCGACTACCCGATACGCTCGGAGCGCTGCGAAGGCTGCGAGATAGCGGAATACTGCCGCAACTCCTGCGCGTGCAGGAAAATGGCTACGACAGGCACGCTGAGAGACATCTCGGACGCGGCTTGTATGGAAGAGCAAGTGCATATCCTTATTGCACTTGAAATATTGGCAAAGGAAAGAGGTAAGAAACTATGAGAAAATTCACAAAAGAGATAGCAGCACTTTTAGCCACAGCCGCAGTCAGCGCCTCTGCGGGAGCAGCTACCGCTTCCTCGGCAGAGGAGGCAGTCCGCACAGCGGGCGTGGCTATCAATCCCGACGCGACCGCGCCCGTTACCACGGCTTATGACCGCTCAAAGGACGAAGAGCCCACCTTCTCGGAGGGCACATTCGAGGCTACGACCACGACTACGCACTCTTTCGACACCCGTTTAATGGGCACTTACGTAAATACAACGACCACTACCACCGCAGTCGAGGAAACTCCCACCGAGGGCACTTATGTTGACCGCTTCACCACCATTGTCGGCACACAGGTAGCTCCGCCTGTCACGGAGGATACTCCTCTCGCAGGCGATATTATCGAGACAACTCCCAATGAAGACGATGAGACCTACTGGGCAGGCGTTGATATGCCCGTAACAACGACCACAGCATTCGACGACTGGGGCACGTCTATGATAGGCACTCAGGTCGAGACCACCACCACTACCACCTGCACTGACGATACATGGTTCGCGGGCGGGATAATGGATATACACAGCGGAAACGGCGACGCCAACCTCGACGGAAAGCTCTCCGTTGCGGACTCAGTCACGATATTGCAGTACATCGGCAATAACGACAAGTACGCTATCAGCGCCGAACAGCGCGATAGTGCTGACTGCTACAACCCCGGCGACGGACTCACAGCTATGGACGCGCTGACCAT
>CAMHBN010000090.1 GCA_946183385.1 uncultured Ruminococcus sp. | reverse complement strand
CCTTTCTTCCCTTACGTACGAGCTGGTTAAATGTAGGCATATTTTTCCTCCTTTTTTAGTTATTCTGTGCGCATAATAGAGCACACTAAATAATTATATCCAAAAAAAAGCGGCTTGTCAAGAGAAATTCTCAAAAAAGCCGCTCTTTTCGTTTTATTTGGTTATTTGCACAGTCCCGCCGACGGTGTCGGGCGGTATATAGGTCAAATTTGCTTTCAAGGGCTCTGCCCTTGACCCGCCAGAGGCTCTGCCTCTGGACTCCGCTGGGGCGCCGCCCCAGACCCTGCCAAGGGGCGCACCCCTTGGAACCCAGCTTCGTTGCCGCTCGCAAGCTCGCTTACTCTGTACAAAAGGCATAGTCTGCTTTCGGCGGGTAACAAATGCGTTAATCTTTCTTTCTTGCAAACAGGAGTATCAGCGGGTATATCTCAAGGCGTCCGAGGAGCATATCAAAGCACAGGACCACCTTCGAGAAGGAATCGAGCCCGCCGAGGTTGCCCGAGGGACTGAATCTTCCCACGCCGAAGCCGATGTTGTTCATACACGTGATGACTGCCGAGAGGTTCTCCTCGATGGAGAAGCGGTCGTGTGATATCAGCAGCACCGATATCGCCATAAGCAGCATGAACAGTATGAAATAATTGGAGGCGCCGCGTACCACGTCCTTCTCCACGGGCTTGCCGTCCATCTTGATGGCAGCGACTGCGCGTGGGCTTACGATGTATTTCAGCTCGCGGATACCCGTCTTTACGATTATCATTATACGTGCGACCTTCATGCCGCCGCCCGTCGAGCCCGCACACGAGCCCACAAACATCAGCAGCAGGAGCAAGGTCTGTGCGAACACGGGCCACTGACCCGTATCCGTCGTGGAGAAGCCCGCCGAGGTTATGGTCGAGGCGACCATGAAGAACGAGCGTCTCAGTGCCTCGAGCACCGAGCCGTACTGCTTCATAACGGTCAGGGTGATGATACCCGTCGCAAGTATGATTATGCTGAAATAGGTGCGCACCTCCTCGTTCTTGTAGGCGAGCGACACCTTCCTTATCAGCAGATAGTAGTAGAGATTGAAATTGACGCCGAAGAGTATGATGAACACCGCAATGACCATTTCTATGTACGGGCTGTTGTAGTGTCCGATGCTGTCGTTCCACATTGAGAAGCCGCCGGTACCCGCTGACGAGCACGAGTGGATAATGGCGTCATACAGCGGCATACCGCCTATCATCAGCATTCCCGTCTCCGAGAGCGTGAGGGCGATGTATATGCTGTAGAGTATACGCGCCGAGAAGCTCGACTTTGATACAAGTCTGCCGACATTCGGTCCTGCGCACTCCGCACGCATCATGTGCATGGTACGCGAGTCGTTGCTCGACATTATCGCGAGCACGAACATCAGCACGCCCATACCTCCCAGCCAGTGGGTGAATGCTCGCCAGAACAGACAGGTGCGCGACATCGCCTCGACATTGCCGAGAACGGTGGCTCCCGTGGTGGTGAAGCCTGAGACAGTCTCGAACAGGGCGTCGAAGTAGTTGGGTATCTCGCGCGAGATAACGAACGGCAGAGCTCCTATCGCGGACATCGCTATCCACGACGCCGCAACGCTCACGAAGCCCTCCATTGAGTAGACTGTGTTGTCCTTGGGCTTTTTTACCGTGAAAGTGAAGGCTATTGCCATCGTTATCAGGAACGGTATCAGAAACGAAAGAAGTATGTGGTGCTCGTGATATATGAGTCCCACAACTATCGGGAGTAGCATACACAGTCCCACGACCTTCAGTATCTGACCCATTATATAGGTTATCATTCTGTAGTTCATGATATTACTGATATATCTCCCTTAGTCGAATATTTCCTTGAGGTCGCCGAAGCCGCGGTTGGTGGTGACGATAACTACGCTGTCGTTCACCATCAGGCAGTCGTCGCCCTTGGGTATGATGAGCTCGTTGCCCCTGACGATACTCGCTATGAGTATGCCGTTCCTGAGCTTCAGCTTCTTCAGCGGCACTCCCACGTAATCCTTGTGCTCGCGGATAACGAACTCGATAGCTTCGAGCTTGTCGTTGACGAGCCTGTACAGCGTGGTGACGTTATTGCCCGCAGAGTTCTGCTTCGCGCGGACGTACTGGAGTATCTGGTTTACGGTTATGCCCTTCGGCGAGATTATGCTGTCGAGGTCGAGAGTGTCGGTGAGCTGCATGAGCGTCATGCGGTTTACCTTGGTGACTACCTTTTCAACGCCGTTGTTCTTGGCAAGCAGTGAAAGGAGTATATTCTCCTCGTCTATGCCTGTCAGCGTGACAACTGCGTCCGCATCGTATACGCGCTCCTCCTTGAGGATGTCATGATCTGTACCGTCGGCACATATTACGCTCACCTTGTTCAGGCGCTCGCTCAGCTCGAGGCAGCGTTTCTCGTTGACCTCGATTATCTTGACCTTGACGCCCATCTCGCGGAGCTGCTGGGCAAGATGATAGCCCACTCTGCCGCCGCCGATGAGTACCGCCGACTTCACGCGCTTTTCTCTGTAGGCGGCGCTTATGCTCTTGAAGAACTTGACCATATTGCTGTGGGAAGCGGTCATGTGTATCTTGTCGCCCGCCTTGAGTATGAAGCTTCCGTTCGGGATAACGACCTCCTCGCCGCGCTGTACCGCACAGATGAGCACGTCGAGCCTCAGTCTGCGCGAGAGCTGCGTGAGAGCGATGTTATCGAGTATGCTGCCGCTCGTGATACGTATCTCGGCGAGGTCTACCCTTCCCTTCGCGAACGATTCTATATTGATAGCCTCGGGATAGCGCAGTACCTTCGCTATCTCGTTTGCGGCATTGTAATCGGGGTTTACCATCATGCTGATACCCAGCTCCTCACGCATGAATACCAGCTGCTTGTCAAATTCGGGACTTCTCACGCGCGCGATACAGTGACGCGCCTTCATCTTCTTTGCGATAAGACACGAGAGGATATTCACCTCGTCCGAGCTCGTCACCGCTATGAATATGTTGCACTTGTCAACGCCTGCCTCGTCGAGGACTTCGGTCTGCAGGCAGTTGCCCGCTATGCCCTTTACGTCGTAGTCGTTGACGATGGAGTTTATCTTTACTTCGTTGCTGTCGATGACAGTCACATTGTGCTCGTTGCAGAGCACCTCGGCAAGAGCACAGCCTACTTTGCCGCCGCCGACTATGATAATTTCCATAATTCCTCCAGAAAATATCAGAAAAGATTGTAAGGTATAACACCTCAGAGTAATTATACAACCAATTAAATGATTTGTCAAGATATTATGTTTCTGTAGGGGCGCACATTGTGCGCACGCCAATATCCGATAATCCAACGGTTACATTATGTAGGGGCGGATACTATCCGCCCGTGCCTTGCAAAATCACTTGCTTCAACGAAATGTAGGGAACGCCGCCCTCGGCGTTCCGCTAATTTGCCGATAAGTCAACGGGCGGGCGAGGGCGCCCGCCCCTACATTTGTTTCGGCTGATTTGGCGGTATTTTTGCGGGCGGATACTATCCGTCCCTGCCGAGCTCTGAGTTCTGAAAAAGGACGGCATAAGCCGTCCTTTTTCACATTTTCTCCATCAGTGCCACCGCGTGCGCCGAAATGCCGAGCTTCTCGCCCGTGAAGCCGAGGTGCTCCTCTGTCGTCGCCTTGACGCTTATCTGTCCCACGAGACAGCCGCACACCTTCGCGATGTTCTCCCTCATCTCCACGATGTACGGCGCGAGCTTCGGAGCCTGCGCTATAACCGTAGCGTCGATATTGCCTATCCTGTAGCCGTTCTCTGCGCACACCCTCACGACCTCTGCCATGAGCTTCATGCTGTCCGCGCCCTCGAACTCGTCCGCGGTGTCGGGGAAGAGGTGTCCGATATCGCCGAGCGCGAGAGCTTTATCGAGAGCTCCGAGCATTGCGTCCATTATCGCGTGCGCGAGGACGTCGGCGTCGGAGTGTCCGAGAAGTCCCACTGTATGCGGGATATCCACTCCGCCGAGAATGAGCTTCCTGCCCTCGACGAGCTTGTGTACGTCATATCCGTGACCTATCCTGAACATATCCATACCTCCTCAGTAATTCAGCAGTACCTCCGCGAGCTTTATATCCTCGGGAGTCGTTATCTTGATGTTGGTGTAGTCGCCGACCGTCATCGCGACCTTGCCGCCGATAGCCTCGACGAGCTGGCAGTCGTCGGTGAAGTCGAGCCCGTGCTCGAGTGCGAAGTCGATGCCCTCGAAGTAGAGCTCGCGCTTGAATATCTGCGGCGTCTGCGTGATGTAGAGCGACTTGCGCGGCGGAGTATCAACTATGAGCCCGCCGTCCACGGTCTTTATGGTGTCCTTTACGGGCACTCCGAGGGTCGCACCGCCGAAAACCTGCGCGTCCTTTATCACCTTCTCGATATGCTCTGGCTTGACGAGCGGACGCGCTCCGTCGTGTATCGCGACGAGCTTGGTGTCCTTCGATATCTGCTTCACGCCGTTGATGACGCTCTCCTGACGTGTAGCGCCGCCCGTTGTGCAGGCACGGAGCTTCGTTATGCCCGCAGCTTCCGCCTCTGCCTTTATCGCGGGGATATCAGCCTCCCTCGCGACTATCACTATCTCCCTGACGCTCTCGCACTTCTCGAATGCGAGCATCGTCACGCCTATCACGAGCCTGTCTCCGAGCGGGAGCAGTATCTTGTTCACGCCGCCCATGCGCGTGGAATTGCCCGCGCAGACTATTACTACCGATGTATCCATGTCCGCCTCCGTGTCAGTTTGCCTTGAATTCGTAGACGCAGGTGTTGTTCTGCTTCTTCGGGTTGATGCCGTCGCGCTGGCTGACTACCGCATATTTGCCGAAGTAGCGCACCGTGCCGTCAACGCTGTCCGTCAGCTTTGCCGAGTCTGCGGTTTTGCTTTCACCGTCGCCCTCGTACTTCCGCATGGCATCGTCGGTCAGTGAATCGAGCGTAGCAAGGCAGTTTCCGCCCATATTGTAGAAGTTGTAGGACTTCGAGCTCTTGCCGCTGATATGCATCGTCGCGATGTAGCCGTTCTTCGTGAAGTGAACATCGCGGTTGTCGCAGGTGATGACCACTCTGCCCTGAAGGTCTACCACGCCGAGGTCGTCGTTATCCTCCTTTGCGCCTTTGAAGCGGTTTACGTCCTCAAGTATGACCTTACCGTTGTTTACGTCCTTCACCCACCAGTAGGTGGACAGCTTGCGGGTATAGGTTCCGCCATCACCCTTCAGAGTCGCGGGGAAGACGGGCTCCTCGCAGAGTATCGGCTGATTATCCGACTTCCTGCCGCCCTTGCCGTGCGAGGTGATGACTGCTATGCACGCTCCGACGATGAACAGGAGCGCCGCAACCAGTACTCCGACTATGATGACTCTTTTTATATTCAGCTTTCTTTCCATGTCAGGTGTTTGCCTTTCTTATCTGTCCCTGCTCGGCTCGACGGGAGACGTGAGTATGCGTATCTTCGGGAGCTTTTCGAGCGTATAATAGTAATTGTACATTCCGTCCTCCGCGGAGAGGTCGTTCTCGCCGCTTGCGGGAGGAGCGAATATCTTCAGCGTCATATCAGCCGCTCCGCCCAGCCTGTTCTCGTAGAACGCGGGCATGAGGTCTATAGTCCTTGCCTTCGGCGACTTGTAGAACCAGCGTCCGTTGAGCTCTATCATGAGATTGGAGTCGTCCTCGAAGACGAGCTCGCAGAAGTGCGGGTCGCCGTCGAAGTGGAGCGGTATCGCGATGCCGTCGGCGTCCTCGGAGCTGCCCCAGCGCATTTTCACGGGGAGCTCAAGCTCGCCCTGCTGTGTCATCTCGGGCAGAAAGCGCTCGCGGTTGATTATTTCTTTGTAGGTCTTCATTACGGGCTGTTCTATGCCGACCTCGGGGTCATTCGGGTCCTCGATCTCAAGTCCGAGCCTGCCGCGGTCGCGGAACTGATAGAACGTGAAGCCGGTGAACCAGTCCGCCTTGTCCTCGTCGAGTATGTCGCAGAAGAGCTTTACCATCTCTGCCTGCTCATAAGCGCCCGTAACGTCGCCGTCGGCGTTGAATTCGGACATTATCATCGGCTTCTCGGCTCCGCCGCAGATATGCTTGTAGCGCTCGTAGCTCGCCTTTGTAAGCGCGTATACGTCGCGTACAGCGTGCCTGTTGTGGGAATTGCCGCCCGCCTCCGCAACGTCGTAGGGCCAGCCCCAGTGGAGAGCCATGTACTTGTCCACCGACCATATATCCGTATCGCGGACAGCCTGTGTGAACTCCTTCTCCATCACTATCTCCTCGGAGTTTATGTCCTCAATACCGCCAATACACAGCACCGTCTGCACATTCGGAGCGTGCTCCTTGATTACACGCACCGCGCGGCAGTAGAAGTCCGCGACCTCCTGATACGTCGCCCTCTTGTTGAACGAGAACCAGTTGCCCGTACCCTCGTGATTGATACGCAGGAAGACGCGTCCGAACGTGCGCAGATCGTCACCTATCGCGGCAAGCTGCTCGTCCGTGACGTGAGGGTCTATCGTAATTGTGAGCGTGACGTCCTGACCGTGTCTGCGGACGTCCCTCATCTGGTTGAACGGCTCGTTGTCACGGCTGCCGCCGATGCCTCCGCCGTAGGGAAAGTAGTCGTCGTAGGGGTAGTCCCACTGGAAGGCCACCTCCGCGTCCTTCATAGCCTCGGATATGCGTGCGGGCCACTCCTTATCAAACGGGTAGTAGCAGTACATCAGGCTGATGCTCCTGTGCGGACGTCCCAGCCTGCTGAGGATATAGTCCTGTCCCACGTACTCGCCGCGCTCGCTTCCGTCGCCGAGGTCAACGGCGCATTTTGCTCTGCCCATATTTATTCTGTAAAGCTTCTCCATATTCGCTCCTCCGTGTGAGTGATTGTAACTTCATTATAATATAGGACGGGTTTTATGTCAATGAAAATTTGCAAGGGCTCTGCCCTTGACCCGCCAGAGGCTCTGCCTCTGGACTCCGCCGGGACGCCGCCCCAGACCCTGTCGGGGAGCGCACTCCCCGAACCCCTAACTACGTTGCCGCTCGCTTTGCTCGCTCGCTCTGTACAAACGGCTTAGTCTGCTTTCGGCGGGGAACAATCGCAATGTGGGACGTCGAGGACGCCGTCCCCTACAATAGGTAAGGCTCGCGGGAAAAGAGTTGCGGTTTGTACGGGTAAGCGAGTTTACAAGCGTCCGCGCGAACCGCCCGCGGGGACACTCCGCTCAGTTAAGCGTCACAGGCAGACCGTTTATCTCAATGGTCGGGTCGTCGATGTCGATGAGCAGACAGCGTCTGCCGTCGAT